>CAJWPW010000058.1 GCA_913045415.1 uncultured Fidelibacterota bacterium
CCACCAGATCCAATTTCCATGTTGATTATGGCGTTTCCACTCATTTTACTTTATGAGTTAAGTATTGGTGTTTCGTGGATGGTTACTCGCAATAAAACTTGATTATACTAAATCATCATAGATTAATTAAACCTATGCATATAGAAAAAAGGAAAATATTTTATCCATTAGGATTTCCGAAAGGTTCTCCAAATTCTTCAGTAATTTTATCACCATCATGCATAAAGATTTGATAACATTAAAAAAGATCACTGCGCCAATACTTGATGATATAAAGATTTTCCAACAGGAGTTTGAAAATGCCTTGAAGTCAGAAGTGCGTCTCATCAATTCTATTTCCAAATATATGATTCGGAATCGTGGGAAAAATATTCGACCTATACTGACAATCTTATCTGCTAGATTGTGTGGAGAACCGACCTTCAATAGTTATAGAGCTGCTGCCATGATGGAACTACTCCACATTGCAACATTAATCCACGATGATGTGGTGGATGATGCGACCCTTCGTCGTGGAAGGCCGTCTATAAACCAAGTTTGGAAAAATAAGATATCTGTTTTGATGGGTGATTATATTTTAAGTAAAGCACTCATTAATATGATTGGTATTAAAGATTTTGATGCCCTCGAGCAAATTTCCAATACGGCTGAAAAATTGAGTGCAGGTGAAATTCTGCAAATTGAAAAAAGTATCACAAAATCAATGACAGAAGACGTTTATTTTGATATGATTAACCAGAAGACCGCTTCCTTGATTGCAACCAGTTGTGAGTTGGGGGCAATCACAACATCAAAAACAGATCGAGACAGGAAAGCTACTTTTGATTTTGGGGAAAACCTTGGTATGGCTTTTCAGATTAAAGATGACCTTTTTGATTTATTAGGAAAAGAAGCAGATACTGGGAAAAATAGCGGAGGAGATGTGAAGAAAAACTTGATGACACTTCCTTTAATATTCTCTTATTCCCAGATGACAAAATCTGAAAATCGACAGTTGAAAAAATTAATGAGTGCAAAAAAGAAAACTAAAAAGATTCTGACAGATATTCGCGGTATGATTGATGAATCAGGTGGATTCGAGTATTCAAGAAAGAAATTAGATGATTTTTCAAATAAAGCCTTGGACGCTATTTCGATTTACCCTAACACGCCTATAAAACAATCCTTATCTGATCTCGTCGCATTTAACGCACTCCGGGTCAAATAAAGCCATGTCCTTCGATCAGAAAATTCTGATCATCCGGTTCAGTTCAATTGGAGATATTGTACTTACTACATCTCCATTGAAAACGATCCGTAATTCGTTCCCGAATGCACAAATCAATTATTTAACGCTGGAACACTTTGCACCTCTTTTAGAATTTCATCCTGATATAGACAGACTCATCCCACTTAGTAAAAATATGACAGGTACGAATCTTTGGGAATTTAGTGATTACATTCGAAAACAGAATTATTCAACCATATTTGATCTTCATAATTCCCTTCGTTCAAATATTATTACTTTCAGAACGACAAGGCCAGTTCTACAATTGAAAAAACCAAGGTGGAATCGTTTCATGTTATTTCAATTTCACCAAAATATATTTGCCGATGATTTCTCCACTAGAAAAATGTATCACGAACATTTAGGAGGAATCTGGCAGAAAGGCGATGAGATTCCAAACACATCTTTAAAGGTCACAAACCATGAAAAAAATGAAGCATTAAAATTTGTGGGAGAAGATTCTTATATCACACTGATTCCCGGTGCAGCTTGGGGTCAAAAACAATGGTCATCTGAGAAATATATTGAATTGATCCAGAATATTAAAATGTCAGTCGTTTTACTTGGAGAGAAGAAAGATAAGATATGTTTCCAAATTGCAAATAAAGTACCATCTGTCATCAATTTGGCTGGCAAAACATCTTTGCGACAGGCATTGGCTATTTTATCAAATTCTACACACGTAATAGGGAGTGATACTGGATTGACCCATGCTGCGGAAGCGCTTCGTATTCCTGTGTCTATGATCCTAGGACCCACGTCCAAAGAAACAGGTGCTGGTGTTCATTTAGAAAATTCCCGGAATATTGAAACGAATCTTTGGTGCCGGCCTTGTTCTCAAAACGGTAAACGGCCCTGTTATCGGAAAAATCAAGTGTGTATGGATTCCATATCGGTCGCTGATGTTATTCAATCAGTGCCCTCGTTATAAAAAATGAAGCTGATTTGGTTTATTAGTTATAATTTTATTTTTTATCCATTAATTTTTGTTATTGGGTCGATTCTTTCTCTTTTTAACTCAAAATTTAGACAAGGAGTTGTTGGAAGATTTCGTTCCCAATCAGAGTTAAAAAAATTCTTTAAGTCAATATCTACTACCACAGATATATATTGGTTTCATGCAGCAAGCTTGGGAGAATTCTATCAAGTGAAGCCTGTATTGGAAGGATTAAAGAATGTTGAACCGGAGTGTGTAGCTGTGGTGAGTTTTTCATCGCCATCGGGATATGATAATGCCAAGAGTGATGATATTGATCTCCGAATCTATATGCCGTTTGATTTTTTATGGAGTGTCAGGAGAGCATTGAAAATCACACGACCCAAAAAGGTAATATTTGCATCCTATGACATTTGGCCTAATATGGTGTGGATCGCTGAAAAAAGAAACATCCATACTAATATTTTTGCTGCACGGTTAAAAGAAGGATCCCTAAAACTTAAATCAGGATTTTTTTCTTTTCATAAATCAGTTTATCAATCTATATCAACAATTTATACAGTTGCAGAAAAAGATTATAAAAATATGCAGTTAATTATAGGTGATTCAAACATACCAGTTTTACGAGCCTTAGGAAATCCCCGGTACGATATGGTAATGAAAACTGCTGATGAATTCACAAAAGAACACCAGCTATCAGTTTTATCCCGAAATAATAGGATCATTATCGGTAGTTCACACAAGGAAGATGATGAATTTCTGATTCCAGTATTGAGTAAAATGATGAATACGCATCCGGATTTAAAGATATTGTATGCACCGCACGAACCATCCAAGTCTGAGATCAAACGCATTCAATCCGCTTTCTCAGAATTTGGATTAGAGTCATCTGTATTTGGAAGAAAGAAAACTTTGGAATTGCCAGAAGACAACGTGGTGGTGTTAAGCGTTGTGGGTGTTCTTTCTAAACTCTATTGGCAAGGAAAGATCTCCTATGTTGGCGGTGGTTTTTCCACGGGAATCCATAATGTAATGGAACCAGCAATTGCAAGATTACCAGTGATTTTTGGTCCAAATTATCATCATGCCCATGAAGCAGAAGAACTCTTGGATAATGGAGGTGGATTTTGCATTCAAAAGAAAGATGAGTTTCAATCCGTTCTGGAAAGATTGGTCACCGATGAAGATCATTTCTTGAAGGCCAGTTATGCAGCAACAAATGTGATTCATCAAAACTTGGGTTCATCCACCCGGATAATTCGGAGCTTGATCCGTGACTAATCTCAAGTTTGCAATTCAATTTGATAAATTCCAGGAGATTGCTGAACGATTTACATTTTTACCTGGAATCAATATAGTTTATGGAGCTAGTGGTGTCGGGAAAAGTTTTTTTCTTTCCTGTCTGGAAGGAGAATCACTAAACCAGTTTTATAATTTTCGAATAGTTCAAAAAAATACGACATTTATATATCATAGGATTTTCCAGAATCCGGATAATCAGATCATTGGGAGGTCTGTGAGAGGAGAATTGTCTTTTAGCGGTGAATGTAAAGGCAAACCAGTTTCTGAATTACAAATGATAATCGAATCTGGATTAGACCAATTACCAGATACAATCGATTCTTATATGAATCCCGGGTTATTATCAGGTGGTGAAAAAGAATTATTGAATCTCACCACAGCGATGCAGTCATCTCCGGATATATTGATTATAGATGATGGATTATCTTTTTTGTCATCAGAAAATAAATTGATTGCTGTGAACTGGTTAAGGGCATGGGCAAACAATACGAAGTCAATCGTAGTTTGGGCAACATCCGAAAAGAACGATTTAGAATTTGGTGATACCAATTGGGTGCTCGATTTAGACTCATTTAAAAAAATAGATTACGTTAAACCGGAGCATTATGATTCAATCAATATTCCAGAAGGCTCCCTGTCGCTTAAATGGACTGATGTGTCCTTTAAATATGATAATTCCAGAAATATTTACTCAGATCTTTCTTTGTCATTGGATGATTGTCGATCTGTAGGTCTTCTCGGTAGTAATGGATCTGGAAAAACTACTTTTGCTGGTTTATGTTTCGGATATTTAAAGCCCCAAAAGGGGCAGGTTGGTTTATCCATTAATGGCATAGTTGATCTGAAAATCGGCTATGTTGATCAATTCCCTGAGCACTTGATACAATTAAAGACACCAGCAGAATTTTTAGATATGATTACCCAGAATGGGATATTTGATCCGCACTTGGAACAGACATTTAAAAATAGATTGTTGCGCTTTGGAATACAATGGAAGACAGTAAAAACTTTACAAGGCATAAAACTTCCCTGGGCAGTATTAAGAACAATTATGGTTGTTATTTTAGCCCACTGCAAATTTGATGTACTCATTTTAGATGAACCTACCTTTGGACTGGGCTGGGACCAACGTGTAATTTTGCGGTCCTTTTTACGAGAATGTATGACAAAAATGCATTTTGTTATTGTCTCGCATGATCAGACCTTTATTCGATCCATTTGTGATAAAATCATCGATTTAGATACGAAAACAATTAAGAATACTCAAGTTGGAAAAGAAGAAAAAACCAAACCTTAAAGAACGAATTATCAACGACCCAACTCGGGTTTTGACTCTCGCTAACTTTATCAGTATGCTTCGGGCATTGTCTGCTATCCCTATTATTTATACAATGGCCAGACCGGGATGGGAATGGCTCACGGCTGTTTTAATCTTATTGGCAGTTTTGTCTGATGCATTGGATGGCTATTTTGCACGGCGTGCACATGAAGTAACTTATTTTGGGAGATGGTTGGATCCACTGGCCGATTTTGTTGTTATCATTGCTATTGTTCTTTATTTAGTCCTCTCCGAAATATTTCCAGTATGGTTCTTTGCATTTTATTTAAGCAGACATGTTATCATTGCATCACTGTCTTTGTATTGCATCAATTATAATTACATGATTCTCGAATCTAACTGGTGGGGCAAATGGGCTACAGGTATTACCACATTGGGTGTATTTCTTCATATTTTTGATTTTCAGGCATTGCCCTGGCTTAAATTAGGTTCCCTTTATGTAGCTACCGTATTGCTTGTCATCAGTGGCGTTCAATATTTAAAACAATTTTTTATCGCCATTAAAACGAACCGTGTTAAACAAACTTTTTAAGGCGCTTTCACGTTCACGATCCACTATCGCTGATGCTTTTAAATCATTGGCAGGAAAGCGAATCACACCAGAATCTCTGGAATCGTTGGAAGAACAACTATTAGGAGCCGATTTGGGCTTTGAAACGGTGGAATCCATCATGGATGTGGTAGAGCGCCATTCCAAATCTAATTTTATTGAAAAAGTGGGTGACCATTTAGTGTCTCTCTTGCCTGAATCATTCAATCCAGTTCCATTCCAAGTGCCAACAATTCTTATGGTGGTTGGCGTGAATGGATCAGGGAAAACAACTACTGCCGCAAAACTAGCACAAGTATATAAAAAGATAGGCCAAACTGTGACTCTTATCGCAGCAGATACTTACAGAGCCGCTGCAGTTGATCAATTAAAAATATGGGGAAACCGTGTCGGGTGTCATTTGGTTTGCAATGATAAAACATCTGAACCAACATCTATCCTGTTTGACGGGCTTGTTTCTGCAAAATCTAATAATAGTAATGTTATTATTGTTGATACAGCCGGTAGACTTCATACCTATTCAAATCTCATGGAAGAATTGGCAAAAATGTATCGGGTTGTTGAGAATCGATTTCCTGAATTTGACATCAAATCCCTTATTATTATGGACGCAAGTCTGGGGCAGAATTCAGTAATTCAAGCAAAGGAATTTGGGAAACATGTTAAACTGGATGGTGCTATTCTCACTAAACTGGATGGAACAGCCAGAGGAGGTATTGTTTTTCCACTATTTCAAGAATTGAAGATCCCAGTTCAATTTATTGGTATAGGCGAAGATCTTGGTGATTTAGAATCCTTTGATCCAAAAAATTATGTGGATGGATTGTTGGGAATAAATCATGACGATGGGTGATTTGTTCATTCCCAAAAGTTCTAATTATCCGATCATCCAGTCCTCCACTTACCCATCCACTTTTTCACCAATATACCTGTAAATTCCCGCCCTTATTATGAGTGAAAATAAAACATTAAATCTCATCAGCCTTGGCTGTGCAAAGAACCTTGTTGATTCTGAAATACTTCTCGGTGGCTTAAAAAAGACCGATGTTACTCTTACTAATAATCCAGAAGAAGCTGACACTATTGTTGTCAATACATGTGGATTTCTTGACATTGCCCGGGAAGAATCGGTGGATACCATTCTCCAGGCTGCAGAATTAAAGAAAACCGGGAATCTGAAAGAATTGGTTGTCATGGGTTGTCTTTCAGAACGATATCCCGAAGAATTGACAAAAGAGATTCCCGAAGTGGACCGAATATTTGGTAGCAATGATCATCGCCAAATCGTTTCTTTTCTCACAGGAAAAGAGTATGCCAAAGATGATCCCTTGTTTTTTCGATCTCTCATGACCCCCAACCATTACGCATATTTAAAGATTGCAGAAGGCTGTGATAATGGATGTTCATTCTGCAGTATTCCATTAATGCGCGGACTCCAAAAAAGCCGAACGATTCCTGCCATCATGGATGAGGCAGAAAGATTGGTTAAGAA
>CAJWPW010000059.1 GCA_913045415.1 uncultured Fidelibacterota bacterium
GGAATTGGGTTTGGGATATACCCTGCTTGGAAGGCAGCAAATATGGATCCAATCGAATCTTTAAGGTATGAATAGACTATAATCTAAGTATTTTGCTTACTCAACAGCTGAAACACTCAGATACATGTACGTTTTCATATGATCAATTATAAATAATTTTCTCTTTCCACTTCAGGCTGGTAAATTTCACAGCAAAAATCATGCCTGTTTTATCTTTAACATCCTTTTTTTATTTTCAACCATGATACAATCTCACGAAATGTAAATATGGAAGTCAAAGAGGTGTCTCCAATAAAGCCAATAGAAAACCCAATTAAATGGTTGTTGGTGTAATTCCAGCCCGCCTTGGTTCAAGCCGGTTCCCTAAAAAGATTTTGGCACCATTGGCGGGGAAGCCTATGGTGGTTCATGCAGTTGAACAAGCCCAAAAATCAGAAAAACTAGATAAAGTAATTTTGGCAATCGATTCAGAAGAAACAAAAGGAGCGTTGGCGGATTTTGATTTTGAAATAATGATGACTGATTCAAATCATATATCAGGAACTGATCGTGTTGCGGAAGTAATAAAAAATATAGATGATGTCGAAATTGTGATAAATATTCAAGGCGATGAACCCCTAACCGATCCTAAAATAATTGATGGCTTAGTGGATACTTTTAAAGATCCAAACGTACACATGTCAACAGTGGTGAGTCGAAAACTCACTGTGAGTGATTTGCTTAATCCCAACATTGTAAAAGCAATTCTAGATGAAAACGCAAATGCGGTTGAATTTAAACGCAATATTTTTGATTTAGAAATTGGAGGCGTTTATCGCCATCTAGGCATGTATGGATTTACAAGAAATGCTTTATTTCAATTTACAAATTTGGCACCTTCAAAAAGAGAACAAGAAAGGCGATTGGAACAAATGCGCGCATTGGATAATGGATTACCAATCCATGCGCTTATTACAAATTGCCAACATTGGGCTGTAGATACGAAAGAAGATTTAGCCAAAGTCGAAAGAATGATGGGGTATGTTAAAGAAGAAACCATTGTCAAGAATGCATAAATGAACACAACCAAATCAACAAAGTATATTTTCATTCTCGGTGGTGTCATGTCCGGGCTAGGTAAGGGCATCGCCGCATCTTCTATTGGATATTTGCTTAAGCAAGCGGGGGTCAAAGTCACAATTCTGAAACTGGATCCTTATCTGAATGTAGATCCAGGAACTATGAACCCTTATCAGCATGGCGAAGTTTTTGTGTTGGATGATGGCTCTGAAACAGATCTGGACCTAGGGCATTATGAGCGTTTCATTGATGTAAATATGACCAAGAATAACAATGCAACTGCAGGGCAGATTTACAGTACTGTATTAGATCGAGAACGAAAGGGTGAATATCTTGGCGATACAGTTCAAGTCATCCCTCATATAACTGATGAAATTATTAAACGTATCAAAGCAGTAAACAATCCGAAGAAATATGATGTGGTCATTTGTGAAGTGGGTGGTACCGTAGGCGATATTGAGAGTCTCCCTTTTATGGAAGCAATTCGGCAATTGTCATTAGAAGTGGGATATCATAATCATATGTTGGTTCATGTTACGTTACTTCCTTATGTAAAAGCCAGTGGTGAACTCAAGTCAAAGCCCACCCAACATTCCGTCATGAAACTTAGAGAAATCGGTTTGGCACCTGATATGATTTTTTGCCGTTCAGAGCATCCTATTGAACAATCGGTTCGAGACAAAATTGCTTTATTCTGTAATGTTCGTCCAGACCATGTGATTGAAGGATTGGATGTACCCACTATTTATGAAGTCCCTTTACTGATGCATGAACAAAATGCTGGTGAATTAATTAATGACCGATTAAATATTGAAAAGAAACCAAGTTTAAAAGAATTAAGAAAATTTATCCACAATTTTAAAAACCCGAGCCATGAAGTGACCATTGCCATGTGCGGGAAATACACAGAATTAATTGATTCCTATAAAAGCGTTATGGAGGCATTTATTCACGCTGGTGTTGAAAATAATGCCCGAGTGAATGTAAAATGGATTCAGACAGAAAAAATAAAAAATGATATAACTGCTAAAAAAGCTTTCCAAGATGTAGACGGAATTTTACTCCTACCCGGATTCGGCTCGCGTGGGAGTGAAGGTAAAATTCACTCTTCCAAATATGCTCGTGAAAACAAGATTCCTTTTTTAGGAATTTGTCTCGGACTTCAATGTGCGGTCATTGATTTTGCCCGAAATGTATGCGGTATGAAAGGAGCAAACTCGACTGAATTCGACAAGAATACAAATTTCCCCGTAATTGATCTTATGGAGTCCCAAAGGGCTATTAAGATTAAAGGTGGAACTATGCGACTTGGGGCTTATGATTGCGAAATCAAAATAGGCACAAATACCTATGCAGCCTATCGGAAGAAAAAAATCTCTGAACGTCATCGTCATCGCTATGAGGTCAACAATCGTTATCGTAAAAAATTAGAAAAAAATGGTTTGGTATTTTCAGGAGTGAATGAAGATTTGGGGGTGGTTGAAGCAATCGAAATTTCAGACCATCCTTGGTTTGTCTCGGGTCAGTTTCATCCGGAACTTAAAAGCCGGGTGAACAAAGCCCATCCTCTTTTTCGGGAATTCATTAAAGCAGGAGTGAAAAATAAAATCTGAAAAGGTTATATTTCTACAATAATTATGAAAATAATATCAATAAAAAATGTAACATTTGGCGAGAATGCTTTAGGTCTTATTGCTGGACCTTGTGTAATCGAAAGCCGTGAACATTCTTTGAAAATTGCAAATGCAATCCAAGAGATTACCGAAAAGGTCGGCATTCCATTTATTTTTAAAAATTCTTTTGATAAAGCCAATCGCTCAACCTTTTCTTCTTATCGAGGATTGGGAATCGATGAAGGTCTTTCCATATTATCTGATGTGAAAAATCAAACCGGACTGCCAGTTTTGACGGATATCCATGAAGCATCTCAAGCCAATAGTGTAGCGGATGTGGTAGATGTGTTACAGATTCCTGCATTTTTATGCAGACAAACAGATTTACTGGCTGCTGCTGCAAAAACAGGGAAACCTGTGAATGTTAAAAAAGGTCAATATTTATCACCGTGGGATATGAAAAATGTTGTGGAAAAACTTGAAATATCCGGTTGTAAAACTATTTTACTCACGGATAGAGGTACACAATTTGGGTATAACAATTTGGTGGCGGATATGCGAGCTATTCCTATTATGCAAGAACTGGATTATCCGGTAATCTTTGATGCCACTCACAGTGCTCAACTTCCAGGTGGCGGTACCACAACAGCGGGAATGCGAGAGATGATTCCAACCCTGGCTAAATCTGCCGTGGCAGCGGGTTGTGATGGAATCTTTATGGAGGTGCACGATAATGTGCATGAAGCAAAATCTGATGCATCAACTCAATGGCCGTTAGACAAATTGGAATCACTTTTATTAGAATTGAAGGCTATTAGAGAAGCAATAACATGAATCAAAAAATGAAAAAAATTAAATTATTGATTTCCGACGTGGATGGTGTCTGGACAGATGGAACATTCTATAAAGGTACGGACGGGATGGAATTTAAGAGGTTTACTGTCTTAGATGGCGTGGGCATTGCCATGGCCCGTGCGGCTGATTTAAAGATTGCCCTTATTTCAGGGAGGTATTCTTCTGCTACGGAACATCGGGCTAAAGAATTGAAGATTGAAGATGTTTATAATGGTTCCTTGAATAAACTTCCCGCTTATGAAGCATTAAAAGAAAAATATAATCTTGATGATTCTGAAATTGCTTATATCGGTGACGATCTTATTGATATTTCTGTTATGGAAAAAGTAGGCGTACCCATTGCAGTTGCCAATGCAGTACCTGAAGTAAAAGCCATCACTAAATACATCACCAAGATTTCGGGCGGATATGGTGCTTTCCGTGAAGCAGTGGCCTGGATCATTGAAGAAAAAGGAGAAACAGAGATTGTAATGCAAAGAATGAAAGAGAAGGTTTTAAATAGTTAAGAATAATGGATAGAGAAATAAGAACAATTTTTAATTATGTAACTGGTGGTAATTACGGTTTATCATCTACAGCATTACCAATTTATAGAAATAATAAACAGACTTTTGAATTGGAATTAATAAACTGATTTAAGTACATGCGACTGTTTTTATTTATTTTACTGATTTTTGTTTCATCCTGCGCCCGCGAGCCTATTTTAGAGATGCCATCTCGTGATGGGATGCCCGATCAGGAAAGTTGGGGTGTGACCATTATTTTGACCAGTGAAGGTTTAATCCGGGCTAAAGTTCGTTCGGGACATTTAGAAAAATATAATGAAAAAAATTTTGTTCTATTAGATAGCAGTGTCATGGTAGATTTTTTTAATGAAAAGGAACAACACACATCTGTGCTTACATCAAAAACCGCAGAAGTTGACCAAGCATCCAACGATATGAAGGCAATGGGGAATGTGGTTGCTGTATCGGATAGTGGAATCACGCTTTATTCTGAAACATTAACTTGGAATTCCAAAGATGAGAAACTTCATACAAAAGATAATATTATGATTACCACTTTGGAAAAAGACACTTTGTATGGGGTGGGATTTGAGTCGGACTCGGATATGAGGAATTGGAAAATATTGAGCCCGTCCGGCGTAACAGGCAGGAAATTGGAATGAGAGATCGTCATAATACTTTGAGCACAAAAGGGCTCTACAAGCAGTATGGTAAACGCATGGTGGTTCGAGATGTGGATGTTTCTGTAGATCGTGGCGAAATTGTAGGGTTGTTGGGGCCAAATGGTGCAGGAAAAACCACAACATTCTATATGATTACCGGCATGATTAAACCAAGCAAAGGACATGTATTTTTGGACAAAACAAATATTACCCAGAAAGCCATGTACAAGCGAGCAAGGAAAGGGATTGGCTATTTAGCACAAGAGCCATCCATTTTTGGTAAACTTTCAGTAGAAGATAATTTGTTATTAGTTTTAGAAATGATAGAAGGGCTTTCTAAAAATGATCAATTAGAAAAAAAGAATCGTTTATTAAAAGATTTATCCGTATCTCATTTGGCAAAAAGTAAAGGAAGTACATTGTCTGGCGGTGAACGACGTAGAGTAGAGATTGCCCGTAGTTTGTGCATGGACCCCGACTTTATTTTATTGGATGAACCTTTTGCAGGTGTTGACCCAATTGCCGTAGAAGAAATTCAAGGAATTGTTCACTCCTTAAAAGAAAAAGAAATTGGTGTATTAATAACAGACCACAATGTGCGGGAAACACTTTCAATAACTGATCGTTCCTATCTATTATTTGACGGACAAATATTAAAGTCTGGCACATCTGAATCTCTCGCAAATGATGAAGAAGCTAGGCGGCTTTACCTTGGAGAAAAATTTAGGCTAAACTAATGGCAACATCCTTAAGACAACTCCAAACTCAAAAACAAAAACTTGCCCCTAGGCAAGTTTTGCAGGCTCGCTTACTCCAGTTGAATACGGTGAATCTTGAACAGGCAATTCTTGCAGAATTGGAACAAAACCCATTATTAGAACAGGTTGAACCGGAAGAATTGCAGGAGGAGGAGGTCAAGGAAGAAACGGCTGTTGACGATATGGATGTTTCGCTGGAAGACATGTACAGCGATGAGTCTACCTATTATTTTTCTGAAGAAAAAAAGGACATGCCGCTCCCGGATCGGCACACGCTGATCGAAGATATGATAGAACAGCTCCAGGATACAAAAATGGATGAGGATGAGCGGGAGATTGCTGAAGAGATCTTATGGAATACAAATGAGCGTGGCTACCTGGATACGGATTTAATCCTAATTGCGGACCGGTATGAATTACTGGAAGAAGAGATAACGCCCATTCTTCATAAAATTCAACGATTGGAACCTAAAGGAATTGGATCTAGGAATTTGGAAGAATGTCTAATGATTCAACTAGAGGATGAGGAAGGATCTTTATCACATAGAATCATTCATATGTGCTTCGACGATTTTATGCACAAACGGTACGAAAAGATTAGTGATCGATTGGATTGTAGTACAGAAGAATTACATGACGCTGTTAACCATATTTCCCATTTGAATCCTAGACCTGGTGAAGGGTATAGTGATAAGTTTCAAACGGTTATTCCGGATGTAATCGTTCGGGAAGATGGGGATGATTGGGTCATTACAACTAACGATGGTGGTCTTCCAGAATTGCGAATCAGTCAGGCGTATGAAGATAATTTGGAGAATGGTAGTTACAATAGTGAAGCAAAGAAATTTATCAAAGGAAAAATGGATTCAGCAAATTGGTTCATTGAAGCGGTTCATCAGAGACGGGTTACCATGGTGAATGTGATGCGGTCCATCATTTTATTTCAACCGGAATGGTTTGCAGGAAATATGGATTTTCTTCGTCCTTTAAAACTTCAGGATGTGGCGGATAAGATCAAGATGGATATTTCTACCATCAGTCGCTCTACAAGGGGGAAATTTGTTGATACACCCTATGGTATTTTTGAACTGAAACATTATTTTACTGATTCCATTGAATTAAGTGACGGCCGCATTTTGGGAACATTCATTATAAAACGTGCTTTGAAAAAAATCATTCAAGCTGAAGATAAACATAAACCATTGAATGATGATATTCTGGTTGTTGAATTAGCCAAAGATGGTTATACATTAGCCAGGCGAACTGTAGCAAAATATCGGGATCAGATGGACTATCCCGTGGCAAGATTAAGAAAAGAGATTTAGTTTAAATAAAAAAGGAGTCATTATGGCAACGCGACGTGTAATGTTTGGGGATCA
>CAJWPW010000060.1 GCA_913045415.1 uncultured Fidelibacterota bacterium
GGCTTGGCGTGTTTTTTTCATGATTAACATGTGAGGTTAAAATTCCATGATTCCGATGATTTTTACAAGAAGAGACTATTAAAAATCAAGTTAACTTTCCCATCCTAATTTTGGGAACAAATGAATCAATTATCGCATTGTTTTTATATGGTTAAAAAAACCACTTTATACTTTATTATGCTGGGCATGATATCGGCCCAATCTTTTTCCATTGCCCGTATCCATTACAGTGGCGGTGGCGATTGGTATAGCGATCCCAGCAGTTTACCCAATTTACTAAGTTACCTGAATTTGAATACACCCATGTCTGCATATGATGAAGAATTTCGTATTAAACTCACTGATGACGATGCAAATCAATATCCTTATCTTTACATGACAGGACATGGCAATATCCGTTTTACAGATGATGAAGTAATCGCATTGCGATCTATATTGATGAATGGAGGGTTCCTTCATGCAGATGATAATTATGGTATGGATGATTCATTTCGACGGGAAATGAAACGTGTTTTTCCAAATAAAGATCTTGTTACCCTGCCACATGACCATCCCCTTTTTTCTTCATATTTCAAAATGCCGAATGGGCTCCCCAAAGTACATGAGCATGATAATCACCCACCGCTAGCATTGGCATTATTCGAAGATAAACGAATGATCTTAGTTTATACTTTTGAATCAGATCTAGGCGATGGATGGGAAGATGCAAGCGTTCACCAAGATCCATTCCCTATCCGTGAAGCTGCATTGAAAATGGGAGTGAATATTATCTATTTTGCCCTAACACAATAATGCAAATCAAAAAACATATTCAAAATGCGAGGTCAATTCGATTTTGGCAGGATGTGATCTTAAGTCTATTATGGATAGGAATTATTGGCTCATTATTATTTTTGATCGGGATTGAACTGGAAACAGTTTTTTACTTTCTTCCCAAAATTAAAGTCAAAATTCTTATTCTTATTTGTGGATTATTCAGCGCTTATGTACTCTTTTGGTTAATCCAGTATTTCAGAGCGGAATCTGATCAAATTGATTCATATAAAATTGAAACATTAGCCCTTCAACTGGGCCGGGCCGCCTTCCCGGAAAAACAGGATACGATCCTGAATGCATTGCAATTGGAATCGAGTTCCGTAAAAAATGAATCGGAAGATTTGGCAAAATTATATATAAATAAAATATCAAAAAAACTAAAAAACCTTGATTACAGTTCACTATTAAAAGATGAGCAATTAGATTCATTGAAACTGGGCTTGCTGGGAACTTGGATCGTATTGATTCTTATATTCAGCATGAACTATCAAGAAACTGGTGATGCATTCTACCGATGGTCGACTCCCACGACTGAATTCCAAGCTCCAAAGCCATTCTCTCTCACAAATATTTCCGGAGATATTCACATTTTAGGCGGGGAAAAAGCTGAAATTAAAATCCTGGCAAATGGGGGGAAACCAGATACAGTTTCACTACAATTGACACCTAGCCAAACATCAACCCAGGTAAGAGATTCATTGACGTTAACCTTTTTAACAGTGCTGGATACCATGGGAAATTATCGCTTTGAATTGCCGGAATTATTTCAAGATTATTCCTACAAAGCGGTAGTTAATGCTGAATATTTTTGGGAAGCGTGGAGGCAGGTTGCATCTGTCCCAGATACCATATTTGTCACCGATAGACCTTTTTTTGAATCATTCCTCATTACAGTGGTTCCACCCAAATATAGTGGATTGAGTACGGAGTCACAGGAGGGAAACGTTGCGGTAGTTCGCGGTCTAAAAGGATCTATAGCGCAAATCTATCTTTCATCCAACCGAGTATTGGAATCAGCCTGGTTGATTATCAATGGAGAACGGATAGATCTTGCTTCCACCCATCGATCTGCTTCCGGTTATTTTACTATGATAGATGAAGGTGAATTCACAGTGAATCTCGTAGATCAACGTGGGATTACAAATCGGGATCCGGTGCCCTATACCATAGAAATAATCCCGGATCACGACCCTAGCCTTTTTGTGATTAAACCGCCACCCATGATTGAATTAGGGAGCGACCAGACCATACCGATTCATCTTGAGATAGAAGACGATTATGGTTTCACCAATCTCCAAGTCGCTTACGAGGTGCGCCGGCCAATGTATCTCCAAGCTGATCCTTATGTGGCTATGTTCACTCTAAATGATTTGAATCCTGATACAGTTGTCCAAACGATCCATAATTTATGGGACTTAGCTGATATGCTTCTTATGCCAGAAGATGAGGTACATTTCCATTTTGAACTCACGGATAATGATATTATCTCCGGTCCTAAAAAAACGGTATCTTCCACTTTCATCGCTCGCGTACCATCACTAGCCGATCTTTATGAAACAGCTGAAAACACGGAATCAGATTTCATGGAAGAAATAACAACCGGGATGGAAAATTTTCAGGATTTAAAAGAATTGTTTGAAGCATTGGAACTAGAGGCCTTAAAAACTAAAGATCTAGATTGGGATCAACAGCAATCTGTAAAGAATGCCATTGAAAAGACAAAAGAACAATTTGCTAATATGGAAAAAATGGCTGAAACCATTGAATCCATCACCGAACAGGCAGACAAACATGACCTCTTTTCACCTGACCTCTTAGATAAATTCAAGGAGTTGTCAGACTTAGTCCGCGATGTAATCCCGGAAGATATGCTTACCAATATGGATAATCTTCAGGAATCACTTGAAAATATGGATATGAAACAACTCCAGAATGCGCTGAACGATCTTGCGGAAAATATAGATCAAATTGAGCAAGACCTGGATAGGTATTTGGAAATTTTCAAACGGCTGCAGGCTGAGCAAAAAATGGATGAACTCCAAACTCGCATGGAACAACTTTTTGAACAACAACAATCATTGGACCAAGAAATCAACCAAACCAACGAACAGACAGACAGATCCACATTAAAAAGACTAGAACAGGAAGAAAAAAGGAATCTGGAAGAATTCGAAAACCTTAAATCTCTTATGGAAGAGGCATCTGAACTGGTGGAATCTTATAGTCAAAAAACATCCGATGATTTATCCGAACTGGCGGAATCTTCTTTGACGGAGCAAACTAAATCTTCGCTCATGGAAACCATGCAAAATTTGTCACAACAAAATTTACAACAGTCTCAAAATAGCAGTGAGCAATCTCTGGATAATATGCAAATGATGATGCAGGAATTGATGCAGATGCAACAGCAGTTCCAACAAGAAACAGTGGCAGAAATGACAGAAAAATTTCAAGCATTGATGCAGGATATGCTCTATCTATCTTCCCAGGAAGAGCAATTGCGATCGGAAGTAAAATCCGCATCAAGGAATTCACCGCGTCTTCGTGAAATGGCGGCAAGACAACAAGTCCTGCAAGACCAACTGCAATCCATAATGAATCAAATGATGGATCTCTCTAAGGAAACATTTGCCATCACGCCCGAGATAGGACGAAGTGTTGGAAAAGCAAATGCGGGAATGCAAGAAGCAAAAAATAAATTGACAGATCGGAACGTGGGTCAAGCCGGAGAAAATCAAAATATGGCTATGGAAGGGTTGAATGAAGCTGCGTTGGGACTTTTTAACAGCATGCAAAGTATGCAGCAATCTGGATCTGCAAGTGGGTATTCACAATTCTTGAAAATGATGCAGCAAATGGCAGGTCAACAACAGGGATTGAATCAACAAGGAATGCAATTAAGTATGGGACAAATGGCTGCGGCAGCCCAACAACAAATGATGCAACAAATGCTCCAGAAACAACAAGGTCTCCGAAAGTCATTAGAACAAATGATGAATGAGATGCGACATTCCGGGCAAAAAGGTATGGGGGATCTAGGTGGTATTGGTAAAGAAATGGATGAGGTAATCAAGGACCTTCAGCGACGGCGATTCACCCGAAAAACTCAAGAACGGCAACAACGGATATTGTCCCGAATGCTGGATAGCCAAACATCAATGACTCAACGTGGATTCAAGGATGAGCGAAAATCAACATCTGCAGAATCTACAGTAGCATTCGAAGGTCCTGGTGGGTTACCAGCGGATATGGGACAACGACAAAGTCTTGCTCTTCAGGCTTTAAATAAAGCCATTAATGCAGGATATTCTCGCGAACATCAAACAATGATTAAGCGATATTTCAACTCAATGAGCCAACTCCAAACGGAGCAGAAAAATATGGATGCTGACAATGAAAAATAAATACCTGATTTTCATATTTCTGTTTTTCAGCTATGCCCTTATGGGACAAAATAAAGCATCTATAAATGCATCTATAAAAACAGCAAAAATGCTGGAAAGAAAAGGAGATGTGGATGGGGCAATCGCAATCTATGAAGCGGTGCTTTTAAAAGATCCCAAAAATCATCGAACCATACGAGATATGAAATCTATATTAAAGATAAATCAACGGTATGATGAGGGAATTCTATTCATTCGTGAAAGACTTATTCACACTCCAAATGACATTCAACTTTATTCCGAGTTGGGAGAATTATACTTTTTAAATGGCCAACAAAAGGATGCAAAAACTATCTGGACTGCAGGGGCAGAAAAATTTAAAAATAATCGTCCCTATTACCAAATCATGGTTTCGCTTTACGGCCGACTCAGTCTGGATAAAGAACTAATTTCATTATTGGATACAGGCAGAGAAAAATTTGGTCAATCTTTTATGGCCTATGAAGCGGGAATCCATTACCAAACCCGGCGAGTTTATGATAAAGCTATGGACCAATTCATTCTTCACCTTTCCCACGAACCTAAAAAAAATGAAATCATCCAGCGTAGAATTCTCCTCATGAGCGATGATGAAGATGCAGGTCCAATCATAGAGAATAAACTTAAAATAGCATCACAAAAACATCCAGATATACTACTTAATGTCTTGAGCGAATTCTATTTTAAACAGCGGGAATATGATCGCGCCTTCGATGTAAAAAAGGATGGGTCTGAATCTGGAAAAATCAATTTTAATGATTGGCTGAAATTTGCAAATGAATGTCGGAAAGAAAATCAGTTTAAAATTTCAATCGAGGCATACAATTTTATTCTTGGTCAAAAAATTAATTCAAATTGGGCAGGGAAAGCATTATTGGGACTCGCCCAAACATTTGAAGATCAAATTATTCCAATTCAAGAATCTCATTTGATTCCATATTTTTTCGATAACAATTTGTTTTTCGAAGATCCATTCCAGTTAAATTCAACTCTATCATCAGAGCATCTTGAATCCAGCCTTGCTCTGTATGATTCTCTCTTGATTTCTCTTCCAAAATCTCCCCTTTTGGCAGAAGCATATTTCCGTTTAAGCGAAATAAAATATAGGATCCTCCATGATTTCGATCAAGCATACAATCTGCTTCATAAAGCTATGCAAAATAGGCCGGATAAGAGATTAAGATTGAAGATTGTGTTAAGAATTGCAGATGTTTTAATGGCAAAAGGACAATCAAAAGAAGCTTTAATGTTTTTAAAAAGACAATTGAAGCAAAACTATTTGCCTGCAATTGAACAAAAAATGATACTAGTCCACTTTTTAACGGATGATCCTGACTCCACCATGAAAATTGTTCAATCATCATTCATAACCATGAGCCCCATTGATCCATCTTTCAATGATCTGATGGAACTGAAAAATATCCTTACACAATATTATAACAATGAACCTTCCGGGAAAATAACCTTTAAACATTTTCTAAAAGCAGAATGGTATTTAAGACAACGGAAAATCGGTGATGCAATCCGGGAGTTAAATTTTCTTTCGAATCAGGATTCTATGGCAGCTATCGCCCCTTTAGCCATGCTTCGAAGATGTCTTTTACATTATAGACTCAAAGAATATGACAAATCACTTAATTTGGCCATCTCTCTTGAAGGGACTCCGTTGGAAGATCGAGGTATCATCTTGGCCGGACAAATATACGAAACAAAATATTTAGATGTTGAAAAAGCCATGGAACAATACATGCGAATTCTAGATGAATTTCCCAAATCCATTTTTTCTGAACCCATTCGGTATCACATACGGACACTGCAACAAACGGAAAGTTAATGAAACAGTTAATTCTACTTCTCTCTATCTCATTCGTCTTCGGACAAAAAATCCTTATTCCAATGGATCAGTCACAGAACGACCATTTAAAAGCATATGGTATTGCCTATTTCACATTAACAAAAAATACTACAATTGAATGGCTATTAAATTACCGTGGGGGTTCCTTTTTGATTGATGCGCATCAATTTGTTCAAACAGAATGTAGAATTCGTGGAGTCACTTTTGAACCGATAAATGTAAATGATTTGGTTAATATTTATTCAGAAATAGACCAAGGTAATATGGATATTGTTCTCTTGGAAAAGAAACCGAAAATTGCTATTTACACACCACCAAATAAACAACCCTGGGATGATGCTGTAACTTTGGCGCTTAATTATGCAGAAGTGGATTATGAAACACTTTGGGATAATGAAGTTCACTTGGGGAAATTAGCAGATTATGATTGGCTCCATTTACATCATGAAGATTTTACAGGACAATACGGGAAATTTTACCGTAGCCATCACAACGCCCAATGGTATCGGGATCAGCAAAGAGAATTTGAGTCTGTAGCCACTAATTTAGGATACCCCAGTGTCCACGAACAAAAGAAAGCCATTGCACGGAATATCAAAAATTATGTGAGCAATGGCGGATTTATTTTTGCCATGTGCTCCGCCACAGATTCATACGACATTGCACTTGCCATGGAAAATGTAGATGGGGCACATTCCGTTTTTGATGGTACACCCATCGATCC
>CAJWPW010000061.1 GCA_913045415.1 uncultured Fidelibacterota bacterium
GTAAATTTACGGGCTATACAACCCTTTAAATTGGTCCAGAGAGGCCGACAAGGGCAGGGTAAGACCTCCGCGCGAGTTATTAAAAACCTCTGTCCGGAGGTTTTTTTTTGGAAAAAATGGAGATTGAATGAGTAACAAAATTTTAATGGATTCAGATTCAATCGGTCGTTCAATCACTCGGTTGAGTTATGAAATCCTTGAGAGAAACTCGAACTCCCAGGATATTGTATTAATTGGGATTCATAATCGTGGCGTTCCATTGGCTGCACGAATTCAAAACAAGATTAGTGACATTAGCGGTGTTTTGTTAAACAAGGGATCGTTAGATATCACATTTCATAGAGACGATTATAGAGAGCGATTGGTGATTCCTCAAGTAAAAGGAACCGATATCCCCTTTTCATTAGATGGAAAAACCGTCATTTTAGTCGATGATGTGTTATATACCGGGAGAACGATACGAGCTGCAATGGATGAATTGAATTCTTTTGGGCGTGCTGCCAAAGTTCAATTGGCAGTGCTCGTTGACAGGGGACATCGGGAACTCCCTATCAAAGCAGATTTTGTTGGGAAGAATATTCCCACCCATGAAGGGGAACATGTGAATGTGACCCTGATGGAAACGGATGATGTGGATAGTGTTTACCTTTTAAGAAATCAAGAGTCATAATGCTGCAGCAAAGACATTTACTCGGGTTAGAAGGATATCCGGCTGAAGATATTCAAACCATCATTGATACTGCTTTCAAATTCCGTGAAGTTTTGGATCGTCCTATTAAAAAGGTGCCGTCACTTCAAGGTGTAACAATTGTAAACCTGTTTTTTGAAAATTCCACTCGAACACGAATTAGTTTTGAACTAGCCCAAAAACGATTGAGTGCTGATACGGTGAATTTTTCTGCATCTTCCAGTAGTTTGCAGAAGGGAGAGAGTTTCAAAGATACAGCACAAAATATTGAAGCAATGAAAATTGATGCTGTGGTCATACGCCATCCAACTCCGGGTGCACCAAAACTCTTAACAGAATTTATTGATGCAGTCATTATCAATGCGGGAGATGGGACCCACGAACATCCGACACAAGCCATCCTTGATATGATGAGTCTTCATGAAAAATTCGGAAAACTAAAAGGGCTCAAAGTTGGAATTATAGGTGATATTTCCCATAGTCGTGTGGCACTGAGTAATATTCATGGGCTTCTCATAATGGGAGCTGATGTCACATTGTGTGGTCCACCAAACCTTATACCGCCTTTTATAAAGGATTTGGGGGTAAATATTAATTATAATGTGGACGAAGTCATTGAATGGGCGGATGCACTCAATATACTTCGGATCCAAAGAGAAAGAATGGGATTGGGACTTGTCCCATCTGTTCGGGAGTATCGAGCTATGTTTGGGATTACTCAGGAAAGGCTAGAGTCGCATCAAAAAGAGATAGTTATCATGCACCCGGGTCCTATGAATCGTGGTGTTGAAATTGATGGGACGGTCGCTGACGGAGATCAGGCCATCATTTTAGATCAAGTATTAAACGGAGTCGCTTCACGAATGGCGATCCTGTACCTGCTTTGCGGCGGAAAATCCAGCGAGGAAGATGAATCATGAAAATTGAAAAGATGGCCAAAAACCTTATCCTGAAGAATGGAACAATAATGGATCCCTTTCATGGAAAAACTATTTCTGGGGATATATGGTTAAAAGACGGAAAGATCGCAGGTGTTGGAAAGGTAGATGCACCGAAAGATTCGCTTACAATCGATTGCAGTGGAAAAGTAATTACACACGGATTTTGTGATATTCATGTTCATTTTCGTGAACCGGGAAGAGAAGATAAAGAAACACTTATAACAGGATCACATTCTGCCATGGCTGGTGGATTTACACGTGTTTGTGTTATGCCCAATACAAATCCACCCTTGGACACTCCAGAATCCATCAATTTTATCCGGGAGAAAGCAGAAGAGTGTCCCATTCATATTCATCCAATTGGTGCCGTCACAAAATCACAAAACGGTAATGATATCACAGAAATGGGGCTCATGCATAATGAAGGTGCAGTGGCCTTTAGCGATGATGGTTTACCCATCCAGAATGGTGCCATGATGAGAATTGCATTAGAATATGCAACAATGATAGATGTACCGGTCATTAATCATGCGGAAGATGAATGCCTTAGAGCAGAAGGCTTAATGCATGAAGGGATAATCTCAACTCAATTGGGCCTCCCTGGGAATCCAGATCTGGCAGAATCTGCTATGGTTTATCGTGATCTGGAACTTGCTGAATTTACTGGGGCTAGATTGCATATTCCCCATGTGAGCTCAATGAAAGCAGTTCAACATATCCGTGAGATGAAATCAAAAAATGAAAAAGTCACGGCAGAAGTGACACCACATCACTTATTCTTTAATGATGAAGCACTTACATCTTATAATACCAATCTAAAGGTTGCACCGCCCATACGAACAGAAAGTGATCGTAAAGCGTTAATTGAAGCAGTGAAAGACGGAACCATTGATTGTATTGCAACAGACCATGCACCTCACACGATTGAAGATAAAGAAACGACTTTTGATCTGGCCTCTTTTGGTATGATTGGGCTCGAATCCTGCTTTGGTGCAATAAATAAGGTCCTCGTTCATGATGAAGGGTTTGAACTGGGAAGTGTAGTAAAATTATTAACATCAAATCCTAGGGCTATAATGGGATTTGAGCAGGACTTATTTTCAGAAGGGACGAATGCGGAAATTACCATTCTAGATCCGGATGTGGAATGGACCTTCGAAAAGGTACATGTGCAATCCCGGTCAATTAATTCTCCTTATTATGGAGAGATATTAAAAGGGAAGGTTGAGTACACAATTTCACGCGGACAAATCATGATTCAATTATCTTAAGTTTTTTTTAGATTATTTATTGACCAAGGCAGTAAATATTGTCTAATTTTGTGGGCTTTATTCGAAGTGAAAATGAAAACAATATCAATAAAACAATCAGAAATCGAAAAAAATTGGTGGATCGCTGACGCCGAAGGGCAAACCCTTGGCCGATTCGCCTCAAATATTGCCCAAATCCTTCGTGGAAAACACAAAGTGAATTTTACACCGCATATGGATATGGGCGACTGCGTCGTGGTTGTTAATGCAGAAAAGATCCAAGTGACTGGATCCAAAGAAACTGATAAAACCTATTTCCGCCATTCCGGTTTTCCGGGAGGTGGTAAGGAAACATCTGTTGCAGAAATGCGCCGAAAACATCCGGAAAGGATTGTAGAAAATGCGATCAAAGGAATGTTGCCACACAATCGCTTGGGAAGAAGTATCTTGTCTCATTTGAAAGTGTACGTTGGTTCAGATCATCCACACGCAGCTCAACAACCACAAACTTTAGAAATTTAAAATTATGTCAGAAGCTACTTATTACGGTACTGGACGCAGGAAGAGATCAATAGCACGAGTTTTTGTGTCTCCGGGAAAAGGAGATATCCAAGTGAATGGTCAACCTTTCAGGGATTACCTATGTCGGGAAACTTTAGCAACAGTTGTCATGCAGCCCCTCGTAGCATTAGAAAGCGAAAAAGCCTACAATATTAATGTTAATGTAAATGGCGGTGGACTAACCGGTCAAGCGGGAGCTATTCGACTGGGGATCTCACGTGCGCTTTTAGGGGTGAATGATGACTATCGTGCCATCCTGAAAGAGAAAGGATTCCTGACCCGTGATGCGCGGAAAGTTGAGCGGAAGAAACCCGGTCAACCTGGTGCCCGTGCAAACTTTCAATTCTCAAAACGTTAATTATTATCTATGCCTGAAATCAAATTTGAAGATCTTCTGGGTACCGGTGCTCATTTTGGGCACGTAACTCGGAAATGGAATCCTAATTTTAAACCTCATATTCTTCTAGAGAAGAATGGGGTCCATATTATAAACCTTGAATCCACAATTGAAGGATTCAATAAAGCGTCTGCTTTTGTAAAGGAAATCATAAGTAAAAATGGTGAGATCCTTTTCGTCGGTACTAAAAAACAAGCTCAGGACATTGTACAGCAGGAAGCGGACAAATGCAGCATGTTTTATATTGTAGAACGATGGCTGGGTGGAACATTGACTAACTTTTCTACTATTAAGAAGAGCATCAAACGATTGAAAATGCTGGAAAAAGAAGGGTCAAACCTTTATGAGAACCTTACGAAAAAAGAAACTCAAATGCTCAACCGTGAGCGAGTAAAACTAGCAGATCAACACCGTGGTATTAAAGATATGCGACGTTTACCAGATGCAGTTATAGTGGTAGATGGTCAATATGAAGCGACTGCTATTCTTGAAGCTAAGCGGTTGTCTATCCCTGTCATTGCAATCGTTGATTCAAACACAGACCCAAGTAAAGTGGATTACCCTATTCCGGCAAATGATGATTCAATTAGGACAATTCAATTAATCATCGCAGCCCTAGCAGACGCTGTAAATGAAGCACGTGGTGTTTCTGTTGAAAAAAATGAAAAAAAATCTGATGATAAAATGGATACAGGTGCGAGTGAACAACCTGTACCAGAAAATGAATTGAAGGCAGAATCTGTACCTGAAGAAGTTGCAGTGGAAGAGGTTGTGGAAGTTACTGCTGAAAATTCTGAAGAAATTTCTACCCCAGCAGAAACTCTTGAAGTGCAGGACAGTGAAGATGTTTCTAAAGATTTAACCCAAGATGTTGAATAATTTAATATGAGTATTGATGCAAAACTCGTAAAGACACTTCGGGATAAAACTGGTGCGGGAATGATGGATTGTAAAAGAGCCTTGGTGGAAACTTCAGGCGATTTAGATAAAGCAGTTGATCACCTTCGAAAATCAGGTGTCGCAAAGGCAGAAAAGAAAGGTGTTAGAGAAACTAAAGAGGGATTGGTTTATTCTTATATCCATGCGGGTGGACGCTTGGGTGTATTAGTGGAACTAAACTGTGAAACTGACTTTGTTGCAAATACAGAGGGATTTATTGAATTGGCCCACAATCTTGCCATGCAGATAGCTGCCACTAATCCTGTTGCACTTGATCGTGATTCAATCGATGAATCAATTGTTGTCCGTGAAAAAGATATTTTCATGGAACAGGCTAAATCTCAAGGAAAACCAGATAATATCATAGAAAAAATGGTGGAAGGTCGAATCAACAAATTCTATCAGGAATCCTGCCTGATGGATCAAACCTATATCAAGGATCCGGATAAAAAAGTCCACGATTTGATCACAGAAACCATTTCAACATTAGGTGAAAATATAAGCATCAACCGTTACATTCGGTTCGCCATTGGTGAATCAGATCCTTCCAATAACGGCCAAGTTTAACTCCATCCATGGCTGAACCGCTGTATCGCCGTGTTCTTCTAAAACTTTCAGGAGAAGTATTGGCAGGTGAACAGGATTTTGGCATTGATCCCGTAAAAGCAAACTACCTTGCAGAAGAGGTACAATCCATTCGTGAATCGGGTGTAGAAGTCGGGCTCATTATTGGTGCTGGTAATATCTTTCGCGGTATGCAGGCAGCCAGTAAAGGGATGGATCGCGTTACAGGCGATTATCTCGGAATGCTGGCCACTATCATGAATGCCATTTCCGTCCAAGATGCCTTAGAAAAGGTTGGGTGTGAGACTCGAACTTTGTCTGCCATTAGTGTTTCCCAGATTGCTGAACCTTATATCCGCCGTCGTGCTATCCGCCATCTTGAAAAAGGGCGTGTTGTCATTATAGCAGGAGGTACCGGAAATCCATTTTTTACTACAGACTCTGCTGCTGCTTTAAGGGCGGTTGAACTGAATGCAGAAGTGGTATTGAAGGGGACTAAAGTCGATGGTATTTATGACAAGGATCCCATGATCCACGAAGATGCAGTGAAATTTGAAACTGTTTCGTTTTCTAGAGTTTTAAACGATAACTTGCGAGTCATGGACATGACCGCCATCACACTATGTAAAGAAAATAATTTGCCAATCCGGGTATTTAATATTAATCATACCGGGGACTTGAAAGCTTTGGTTCTTGGCGGTAAAATTGGCACACTAGTTTCAGAGTAGTAAAACATGATTGATGATATTTTAGCTGATGTAAAACACCGTATGGATCAAGCCGTAATCCATTGCCAAGGTGAATTAAATAAAGTTCGGACCGGCCGAGCTAATCCGGAAATGTTTAATTCACTCACTGTGGATTATTATGGTTCAATAACTCCCTTGAACCAGGTATCAGCCATTTCTGTACCGGAGCCAAGGCTCATTACACTTACGCCCTATGAAAAAACGTTAATCCCTGTTATTGAAAAAGCAATCATGGATTCAAATATGGGATTTACTCCGGGGAATAACGGGAATTCGGTTTTGATCCCTATTCCACCCTTAAGTGAAGAACGTCGTCAGGAATTAAATAAATTTCTTCATCACTTGGTTGAAGAAGCGCGAATTGCAGTAAGAAATGTGAGACGTGATGGAATCCATCATTTACAGGAATTTGGGAAGGAAGACCATGAATCAGAAGACATTATTAAAGATAACGAAGGTGAGATTCAAAAATTGACCGACGATCATATTAGTAAATTAAATGTGCTTCAGAATGACAAAGAGAAAGAAATTTTAGAA
>CAJWPW010000062.1 GCA_913045415.1 uncultured Fidelibacterota bacterium
CTGAAAGCAGGAACTCATGGTGCATTAGCATCTATTGTTTCTTCTGTTTCAAATGGAGATGGAAGTCCTATCGATTTCATGTATTTCTGGGCAACAGGAATTCTGTCCAGTTTTTTGGATAATGCACCAACTTACTTGGTCTTTTTTAATACGGCGGGTGGTAATGCTACCACACTCATGGAAGATCTGCCAAACACTCTTTTAGCCATTTCTGCAGGAGCAGTTTTCATGGGGGCCAATACTTATATCGGAAATGCACCCAATTTTATGGTGAAATCTATTTCTGAATCTTCGGGGATCGAGATGCCCAGTTTCTTTGGGTATTTTTTTAAATGGGCAATTCCGATCCTGTTTCCACTTTTTATTTTGGTATCATTTCTCTTTTTCTAATGCGCGTTTCTAAAGTTATCACAAAATCAGGTGATGAGGGCCAAACCGGTCTGGGAGACGGGAGAAGAGTTTCTAAAACTCATATTCGTATCCAAGCGATTGGATCAATTGACCATTTAAATTCATTACTTGGATGGGCCATGGTTGAGGCAGGAAGATCGGTTAAGAATGATTTGGAACGAGTCCAACAGGATCTTTTTGATCTTGGTGGCGAATTGGTCATGCCCGGAATAGAGTTGCAACTTTTGAACGCAGAACGCTTGCAATGGCTTGAGCATGAAACAGAAAAATTGAATAAATCACTTCCGCCTTTAAAGGAATTTATTTTGCCTGGAGGAACGGAACTTTCTGCCCGAATTCATATTGTAAGGACTACTTGTCGCAATACAGAAAGAGATATTGTCGCTTTAGCTGAAACAAAAGAAGATTCAGATCTTCACAAAGTATATTTAAACCGCTTGTCAGATTATCTGTTTGTTTTGGCTCGAAAAGTCCAAATGGATGAAGGAACTAAGGAAATTCAATGGGATCATTAAAAAATAATATGAATTTTAATAATACGTCAATAGACTGGTATCAGGTGCATGAAGTGATAAGCGCTGCGGATCGAATTATGCTCTCAACACATGAAAATCCGGACGGTGATGGCTTGGGAGCCGAATGCGGGCTCTATTACCATTTGAAGGAGAATGGGAAAGATGTGAGGATTATCAATTATTCTCCATTACCCGAATATTATACATTTTTGAATTCCGACCAAATATTTGAATGCTATGATCAGGATTTTCACGAAAATTGGATTAAAGATGTGGATCTCGTTATCATTTTTGATGTTGGAGATTTTGTTCGAACCAGAACAATTGTAAATGCAATTAAATCACATGGATTAAAAACTTTGAATATCGACCATCATCCTCACCCTGATGAGCATCCATTTACCCATAATGTGGTGGACTTATCTGCTGCTGCCACAGGATGTATGGTATACGATTATTTACAAATTGCTCGGACGGATCCCATTCCTAAAAAAAGTTTTGAAGGGATTTACACTGCGGTTATGACTGACACAGGTTGTTTTCGATACAGCAATACGGACAAGAAATGCTACGAGATCGCCATTCAATGTGTAGAATCTGGCGTAGAAACTCACACGATTTATCAAAGTGTTTACGAGAATAGCACCAAGTCACGGATGCGGCTTATGGGTGAACTTTTAACTAATTTACATTACGAATTAGATGGTAATTTGGCATGGTTTATTATTACTCAGGAAATGATGGATCTAGCTCACGCTTCGAAAGCAGATGTGGAAGGTTTTACTGATCTGGTTCGTACGATTCGTGGTGTAGAGGTGGCACTTATGATCGTTGAGCAAAATGTTGAAAGTTGTCGAATCAATTTTCGCTCAAAAGGGAAATACATCGTGAATGACATTGCAAAATCCTTGGGCGGAGGCGGACATCCCTTGGCCGCTGGTGCTGTTGTCTCCGGATCATTGGTGGATGTAAAAGAAAAAACTGTGAATGCTTCTATTGAATCCATTCGACAAAAAATGAACGGATCCTTATGAAAATATTATTGGCAAAGGATGCAGGCTATTGCTTCGGTGTAAGAGACGCAGTGAATCTTGCTTACGATACGGCCAAAGATCACGGTGAGGTTTATATGCTAGGTACCATCGTCCATAATGAGAAAGTTGTGGAAGATCTTTCCAAATCAGGTACGAAAGTTGTGGATGAATTGGTTGAAGTTCCGTCCGATAAACCGATTCTTTTTCGTGCACATGGAACGGCGCCAAACATATGGGATAAAGCAAACCAAAAAAAACTGAATATTATTGATGCAACTTGCCCGTTGGTAACGGAGATCCATGATGAGATCAAAAAACTGGAAGCGGAAGGACGGCGAACAATTATTATTGGCGATCATGGGCATGATGAAGTTGTGGGTATAGCAGCACAAGTAAAGGATCCCATTATCCTTGCCAATGTGAAAGAAGCGAAGGCACTTCGAAAAATGAAAAAAGCCGGCGTAGTGAGCCAATCCACACAAATGATCGAGAATGTCCAGGAGATCATTAATGTACTCATGCAGAAAGTATTTGACCTGCGTTTTGTGAATACAATTTGTTTTCCAACACGACGGAATCATGAACAAATTAAGGAATTGGCGACCCAATGCGAAGTAATGATCGTAATTGGATCATTTACAAGTGCAAATTCAAAACGATTAACTCAATTGGCATTGGAAAGAAATAAAAGATCTTACCAGGTAACTTGTGCAGGTGATATGGAAGCATTCTGGTTTGAAAATTGTGAAACAGTGGGTATTTCTGCCGGTGCATCCACACCGGATGATATTATTAGAGATGTCGTTGAAAAAATAAAAGAAATTGGGCACGTAACTAAAGAGGAAACAGTCTATGAGTAAAGGAACATTTGAAGTAAAGGTCGGGTTGGCAGAAATGCTGAAAGGTGGTGTTATTATGGACGTGACCAACGCAGAACAGGCAAAAATTGCAGAAGATGCGGGCGCTTGCGCTGTTATGGCATTGGAACGAATTCCAGCTGACATCCGCAAAGATGGTGGTATTTCAAGGATGAGCGACCCTGAAATGATACGGGGAATCCAGGCGCAGGTCTCTATTCCTGTCATGGCGAAATGCAGGATTGGCCATTTTGCTGAAGCGCAAGTACTGGAAACATTGGAAATTGATTTCATTGATGAAAGTGAAGTTTTGACTCCAGCCGATGAACATAACCATATTTGGAAAAATGATTTCAAAGCACCCTTTGTTTGTGGATGTAGAAACCTGGGAGAAGCCCTTCGCCGGATCGCGGAAGGCGCTGCCATGATCCGCACCAAAGGTGAAGCAGGAAGCGGGAATATTGTAGAAGCGGTGCGCCATATGAGAACCGTTATGACTCAGATCAGAAGAGTCACCCTGCTTGGTCAAGACGAACTTGTAGCCGAAGCAAAGAATTTGGGTGCACCCTTATCCTTAGTTCAGCAAGTGGCAAAACTGGGGAAGCTTCCCGTTCCAAATTTTGCAGCTGGCGGGATTGCTACACCAGCGGATGCGTCGCTCATGATGCAGCTTGGCGCCGAGTCTGTTTTTGTGGGCTCCGGGATTTTTAAAAGTGATGATCCTTCAGCACGGGCAAAAGCTGTTGTAGAAGCAACAACTCATTATCAGGATGCAAAACGAGTTGCTGCAGCTAGTTCAGGTCTCAAAAAAGCCATGAAAGGCTTGGATATGTCCGAAATTCCTATCGAAGAAAGATTACAGGAAAGGGGCTGGTAATTAAAGTCGGCGTATTAGAATTGCAGGGAGATTTTGCCCTGCATCACCGCGTTTTTTCCAGACTCAATATTGAATCTGTTCCTGTGAAAGTACCATTAGATTTAGAATCAGTTGATGGACTGGTGATTCCCGGAGGCGAATCCACGACTCTATCATTATTGATTGATTCTTTTGGCTTACGAGAACCGCTCATCAATTTTGGGAAAGACCACCCCGTTATGGGAACCTGTGCGGGACTCATTATGATGGCTAAAGAAGTTCCGGATGAGCGTGTTAACCCTTTAGGTTTCCTTAATATTTGCGTGGATCGAAATGCCTACGGTCGCCAAATAGAATCATCCACAGAAATGGTAAAATATCATTTTAATTCCAATACGGAAATTGAGTTTTCCACAACTTTGATTCGTGCACCAAAAATCTCTGAAATGGGAGATGATATACAAGTGCTTGGAGAATTTAAGGGGTCCCCCGTTGCTGTGATCTCCGGGCATCATCTGGGGTTGTCTTTTCACCCGGAATTAGATGATATTGACCTTTTCCATCAAATCTTATTTGATCCATCCAGCGAGGTTTATACCAAAAAATTAAATCAGATTTATGCAACTTAATTATTTACCAAATATAAAATCTCCTGAAGATATACGGGGGTATTCAAACGAAGAACTCCACGAACTCTGTGATGAACTTCGAAATTATACCATTGATACTATAACTCAGATCGGTGGGCATCTGGCGCCGACTTTGGGTGTGATCGAACTCACGGTTGCACTCCATTATACTTACAACACGCCGAATGATAAATTGATCTGGGATGTGGGGCACCAGGGCTATGCCCATAAATTATTGACAGGAAGATATGATGATTTTCCAACGATCCGAAAATTCAAAGGATTGAGTGGATTTTTAAAGCGGTCCGAAAGTGACTATGATGTGATAGGTGCGGGACATGCCTCCACTTCCATTTCTTCTGCTCTGGGTGTCGCTGAAGGCCGCCACCAAAATAAAGAAGATTTTCGTGTTGCTGCTATTATTGGTGATGGGTCCATGACTGGCGGACTGGCTTTTGAAGGAATCAATAACGCAGGCCATTTAGGGAGGCAGCTCCTCGTTATCCTGAATGATAATGAAATGTCCATAAGCCCTAATGTAGGCGCTATTTCAACTTATTTTACACGTTTGATCTCCAATCCACTTTATAACCGAATCCGAAATGAGTTTTGGGATCTCACGGGTAAATTACCTCTGGCAAAAACAACTACCCGAACCTTGATCAAGAAAGTAGAAGAAAGTCTTAAAAGTTTAATCGTACCAGGTATCCTTTTTGATGAATTGGGTTTCAGATATTTTGGACCCATTGATGGTCATGACCTGGATGAGGTCCTTCATACCCTGGAAAATATTAAAGATATCCAGAAACCGGTATTGCTCCACGTATTAACAAAAAAAGGGAAAGGCATGGTTTCCATGAATGTTGAAAATCGTGAGTACCATGATGATGCGGTAAAATATCATGCGGTGAAGCCCAATGGTAAACGTCCTTACAAAATTGAAAAAGATGTACCCAAATCGAATGCTCCTATCTTTCAGGATGTGTTTGGAAAATTATCCTGTGAAATCGCCCGGAACCGGGAAGATACAGTGTGTGTTACGGCGGCTATGCGGGAAGGAACCGGACTTGTCCCCTATTCCAAAGAATTTCCGGATAGATATTATGATGTTGGTATTGCTGAAGGTCATGGTGTAACATTTTCAGCGGGGTTGGCTACAGAGGGAATCCGCCCCATTGTAGCTATTTATTCTACATTTTTACAGCGAGCATATGATCATATCATACACGATTGTGCTATCCAGCATCTTCCTGTCATCTTTTGTATGGATCGTTCCGGCATTGCCGGCGAAGATGGCCCCACACACCACGGTGCCCTTGATCTTGCTTATTTGAGATGTATTCAAAATATGATTGTTACAGCCCCAAAAAGTGGTAATGAATTCAGACATCTCCTATACACTGCACTCAATATAAAAGGTCAACCCATTTCTATTCGTTATCCCAAAGCAAGCTCCGTGGAATTTGATGAAAATGGTCAGGCAGAAATGCTGCCCATTGGATCATGGGAAGTGGAACAGCGTGGATCGGATGTAGCCATACTGGCTGTAGGCCCCATGGTTTACACCGCTCTGGATGCGGCAAAACAGTCTGCTTCATCGGGGATCACATGCGAAGTGGTGAATTGCAGATTCATTAAACCCATGGATACAGCATACTTGGATTCCATTAAGAAAAAATTTGCAAAGATCATTACATTGGAGGAAGGGACGACCACAGGTGGTTTTGGTGATGGTGTCGCCGGATGGCTTTTGGAAAATGGGTTTCAGGGACAGTTTAAGAAACTTGGATTGCCGGATACCTTTGTAGAACATGGCTCTCGTGATCAGATCTTGACAATGCTGGGATTGGATATCGATGGTGTTGCCCAATCAATCCGTAATTTTGTTGGTGAAAAGGACCCCGTTTCCGTTTAAAAATTGAATTCTTTATTTCTAGCACTCATTGGACTCATCCTGTTTGGATTGGGTTATCGGTTTTACGCATCTTATATCTCAACTAAAATATATTCTCTCCAGGATTTTACAGGAGATGTTCCGGCAAAAGAGTTCCAAGATGGAATAGATTTTGTACCAACTAAAAAAGGGATTCTATTTGGGCATCACTTTACATCTATAGCGGGTGCAGCACCTATTATTGGTCCCTGCATTGCAGCCTTCTGGGGATGGTTACCTGCTATGCTTTGGATCGTTTTTGGAACCATTTTTATGGGTGCCGTTCACGATTTTGGTGCGCTTGTGGTATCTGTCCGGGAAAAAGGGAAGACGATTGCAGACA
>CAJWPW010000063.1 GCA_913045415.1 uncultured Fidelibacterota bacterium
GTAATTTTTGCCACCATCAACTGCGTGGGCGGATTTATGGTAACCGACCGTATGCTCAAAATGTTTAAACGGAAATAGCATGATAGATTATACAAACCTGGCATACGTCCTCGCTGCAATCCTGTTTATTCTGGGTATCAAAAAACTCAGCTCACCCAAAACGGCTCGAAATGGGAACGCCATCGCTTCTGTGGGAATGCTTATCGCCATTGTGGCCACCCTTGTCTCCGATGGTAATATGGATTATCAAACAATCGCAATCGGTATGATTATTGGCGCAATTATTGGCGCATTTTTTGCCATCAAAGTTAAAATGACTCAAATGCCGCAAATGGTCGCAATCTTTAACGGATTTGGTGGAGGAGCATCAGCCTTGGTGGCGGCGGCAGAATATTTTAATCCGGCGAATCCATCCACATTTAATGCAGCCACAATTGCCATTAGTGTATTTGTGGGTACACTGACATTTACAGGCAGTTTTATCGCTTTCGGTAAATTACAGGGATTTGTCAGCGGTAAACCAATTGTATTCCCGGGACAAAAAATGATGAATGCCCTCATTATCATTTCAATTATTTTACTCGGTACATATACAGTCATGGGCGGAGATACGGACACATATTTTTATGGATTAGTTATCTTGTCGGCATTTATTGGTATTACACTCACCATTCCTATTGGCGGCGCAGATATGCCTGTGGTTATTTCCTTATTGAATTCTTATTCTGGTGTTGCAGCAGCAGCCACAGGATTCGTCCTTATGAATAATGGTCTTATTATTTCCGGTGCTTTGGTGGGTGCCTCGGGATTAATCCTCACAAACATCATGTGTAAAGGCATGAACCGGTCTCTGGCTAATGTTATTTTCGGCGCTGTGGGGCTTGAGCAACCTTCCGGTGATGGGGAAGCCAAACAGATTAGTGTAAAATCTTCCACAACCGAAGAAGCAGCCATGATTCTGGATGCGGCGGACAAAGTAATTATAGTCCCCGGATATGGATTAGCCGTGGCCCAGGCGCAGCATGCGGTACGAGAAGTGGGTGAACAGTTAGAATCCATGGGGAAAAAGGTATTGTATGCCATCCATCCTGTGGCGGGCAGAATGCCCGGGCATATGAATGTATTATTGGCTGAAGCGAATGTACCCTATGAACAGCTGAAAGATCTGGATGAGATCAATGGAGAATTTGAAACATGTGATGTGGCCATTGTATTGGGTGCCAACGATGTGGTAAACCCCGCCGCACGTCACGATAAATCAAGTCCCATATATGGGATGCCAATTCTGGATGTGGATAAATCCCGGACGGTTATTGTGAATAAACGAACCATGAATCCCGGATTTGCAGGTATCCAAAATGAATTATTTGGATTTGAAAATACCCTCATGGTTTTCGGTGACGCAAAAGATATGCTCACCACCCTTCACAAAGACCTGAAAGAATTATAGTATTGTATTTGTAGTATAGAAGAAGCGTCACTTTGTCTATACAATCTGTTTTATATCACACTCCATGGAATCATACTTCGTGCATTGTGTTTACTTCTGTAAATAAGTTCGGAGCGATCTCATGAAAAAAATAATCGTCTATCTACCTCTATTTATCTTGATTTCCATCACTGGAGTCAATTCCCAACAAAAAGGAAAACAAGTAATGTCCAAACAATCATTAGAAGTTGCCACCCTTGGCGGCGGGTGTTTTTGGTGTGTCGAAGCTGTATATGAACGTGTAAAAGGTGTACAAAATGTTGTATCAGGATATGCAGGCGGCCACCTTAAAGATCCAACTTACAAAGATGTTTCCAGAGGAAACACGGGTCATGCAGAAGTATGTCAAATCCATTTTGATCCAACTATAATCAGCTATGATAAAATTCTGGATATTTTCTGGCAAGCCCATGACCCCACCACCCTAAATAGACAAGGAAATGACAGGGGTACCCAATATCGGTCAGCCATTTATTATCATAACGAACCCCAAAAAATATCAGCAGAGTCTGCTGTAAAAAATGCAGCAACATTGTTTAAGGATCCATTAACAACTGAAGTGGCACCTTTGGATGAATTCTACAAAGCAGAAGTCTATCATCAGGACTACTTCGCCAATAATCCCAATGCGCCATATTGCACTTTCATCATTGATCCAAAAATTAAAAAACTCCAAGAAAAGGGCACCATTTGGGATGATTAATCTCAAATGATCATTGAAACCGATCGGTTAACGCTGGCAGAACTCCAAATTGAAGATGCCCCTTTTATTCTTGAACTATATAATGATCCGGATTTTATCAAATATATTGGCGACCGAAATATCCAATCAATTGTTGATGCAGAAAAGTTCATTAAAATCGGCCCACAAGCCAGTTATACCGAAAATGACCACGGCCTTTACAAAGTATCATTAAAAGATCATACACCCATTGGCATTTGCGGACTCCTAAAACGGGATGAATTAGATGATCCGGATATTGGATTTGCCATGTTACCCAAATATCGAAAAAGCGGTTATACCTTTGAAGCGTCAGTTGCGGTGCTGGATGACGGAAGGAATCGATTGGGTCTTAATTGCATCATTGCTATCACATCCCCAGAAAATAAAGCGTCAATCCGATTACTCAATAAATTGGGAATGGGTTTTGAACGGATGATTCAACTGGCAGAAATTGAATATGAAAATAAATTATTTTGCATTAATGGTTAATTTAAATATTTAATTTCTCGATAGATAAACATTGTGTTTTCCAAACAAATCGCCTATCATTCTTATCATTTTCTCCCCATTCGTTGTTGTTTGGAATTATTCTCTATTCGTTCAATTCGAGAATAAATAATTGAACATTCATACTCAAATTATATCGGTTAACCTGGGTGCCAGAAAAAAGATCCAAATAGGATCAAGGGTTGACGATACAGGTATATATAAAAATCCTATTCGTGATAAAATAAAAATTAATCAACTGGGTTTAGCGGGTGATGTCATTGCAGACACCAAATATCATGGCGGCAAAGATCAGGCCGTTTATCTCTATAGCCAAATAGACTATGACTGGTGGTCAAAAAAAATGAATCGTGACCTCCTGCCAGGTACATTTGGTGAAAACTTAACTTTATCCAATTTTGGTACTTCAAATTTAAAAATAGGTGACCGTTTTCATATTAATAATATCATTATAGAAGTGACTATGGCTCGGATACCCTGTGCCACACTTGCAGCAAAAATGAAAAATACCAGTTTTGTAAAGGTATTTAAACATGCAAAACGTCCCGGCGCCTATACCCGTGTCATAAAAGAAGGAGAATTACAGATTGGCGATAAAGCGACTTTTGTCCCAACATCAGAAGATTATCCAACCGTTTTAGAACTTTTTGAGCTATGGTACACAAAGGATGTTAAATCTCCCATATTTAAAAAAGCCCTAAAAGCACCAATTTCCGAAAGAACAAGGGCCACTTTCGAATCATTATAAATTAAAAATTACTTTTTATATTCTTGCATCGCCTGAATCAAGACATCCACACCTGCTTCTGGCATGGCATTATAAATCGAAGCTCTAAATCCTCCTACAGATCGATGACCTTTCAAGGTTTTTAATCCTCTTCCATCGCAAAAGGATAAAAAGTCCGATTCATCTCCCCTATTTGCAAAAATAAAGGATACATTCATTAGGGATCGATCCTCTTTAGGAATTGGACTTGCAAAAAGAGGGTTTCGTTCAATTTCCTCATAAAGCTTTTCAGCTTTTCTTTTATTCTTTTCTGCCATGGCTTCTACCCCGCCGTTTTCTTTGAGCCAATGCAATGTGCGGTTCACGGCATAAATAGACATGACCGGTGGCGTATTAAACATGGACCCTTTATCAATATGCGTTTGGTAATTCATCATGGTTGGAATGGGGCGATTTACCTTTCTCAAAATATCATCCCGAACAATAACCAATGTTACTCCGGCGGGACCCATATTTTTCTGGGCCCCGGCATAGATCAATCCAAATTGCGATACATCAATGGGACGGCTGAAAATATCAGAAGACATATCTGCCACCAAAAATCCATTTGGATTAACCGGCTTCGGAAATGCATGCCATTGAGTTCCGTAGATTGTATTATTGCTTGTCACATGTAGATAAACAGCATTATCACTTTGAGACAGATTCTTCGGGATATGGTTATATACTGATTCTTTAGATGAACAAGCCACATTCACATTCCCAAATAATTTTGCTTCCTTAATGGCCTTAGCAGACCATGCACCTGTGTCTGTATAATCTGCGGTTTGCTTCTCACCTAATAGATTCATAGGGATCATTGCAAACTGTAAGGAAGCGCCACCCTGGAGAAACAGCACGTAGTATCCATCGGGAATATTCAACAAATCACGGGCGAGTGATTCCGTTTCTGCTACCATATCCATCACCGGTTTGGAGCGATGGCTCATCTCCATGAGACTCATCCCATGGTTGTTAAATTCTTTAGCGGCTTGTGCAGTTGCGACCAATACGGATTGATCCAATACAGCCGGACCGGCACTGAAATTATATATTTTACTCATAATTGCTTTCAAATTTAAGGATACAAATTAGAGAGTTCATCCCTTCGTTATAAAGAAAAAACCCCGCAATTATAAAATAATTACGGGGTTTTTTCTAGGAGACTTACATATAAGTCAAAATTCTCTTCGACGCTTCTGCTTACCACCGCGTGGAGGTGGTGGTTTATATCTATCCTGCATACGGTCACGGACTTGCTGTTTCATCTGTCCGTCAAACATGAGCAACTTCACTTGTTGAGTCGGATTGAGTATACCACCTGAATTTTTGACGAAATCAATTCGTGCTTTACTTCTTTTCTGTTCATATGCGGCAACTTTATTTAGCAGTTTAGTCGCTTCAGCTTTTGAAACGTCTTCGCCCTTTTTCACTTTTTTATAAAGTGGTGTAAAAAGTTCTTTTTCTTCTTTTCGAATTTTCAGAACCTGTTTTTGGTGTGCCCGCATACTAGGGAAAAACTTTTCCGCCTGGTCTTGGGTCAGTTCAAGATGATCGGTCAATTTCCATATCATCATCATTTCCATCCGTTCACCGTATTGACCACCGGGACCTCGGGGTTTACCCGGTTGTGCGAGCAGGGATCCTATCCCGATAATTGATGTAATAACTATGGTTGTTTTTTTCATTGTATTCCTCCGTCGTTCATTTTTGTCACCGGTTCAAATTCTATGTTATCTAAAAAAGCTAATGTTTCCCAGATGTCATCACTGCTCTCCACGAGATATTCTGCCAAGTCATAAACGTATTCTTCTGTTTCTGAATCCATGACTTCTAACGGTTTCAGATCGTTTGATGCATAGGCCGCAGGATCATCCGTTAGTTGATTAGTCGTCATTAATCCAAATACCGCCACAAATGCAGCTGCCGTAATTCCATTGATAATTCCCATTTTTTTCACGTGACGTTTTTGACGTTCCCCATGTAATTTTTCTATAAAAGTATCACCATCAGGTGTTTCAAAATTAGATTGGGATATTTGCTGAAATCTGTTTTCAATATTCATAAGTCAATCCTGCAATTTTTCTTTGAGTGCCTTAACCGCATGGTGATAATTCACTTTGGCCGAATTTTCACTGATCCCCATAATATCCGATATTTCTTTGTAAGGCATTTCCTGAGCGATTCTCATTGTTACAACCATCCTCTGGCGTGAAGGGAGCTTTGCCACCCCATCCCATAATTCTTTTTTTCGCCATTCATCTTCATAGCTCGTGTCCATGTAGCCCTGTTCCGGGGCCTGATCAAGGTGGAGCATATTGCGCCACTTGTTCCGCCGGAGATAGGTATTGGACATATTGACATTGGCGCGGAATAAGTATGTTTTGAATTCTGATTCAAATCGAAACTTTTTAAGTGCTTTAAACATTTTGATAAAAACATCCTGGGCAAGGTCTTCTGCCTCAACTTCATCAGCAGTGAATTTGATAAAAAATCCATAGGTATCAGGAAGGTGGCGTTTAACCAGTTCATCGAATGATGCTTTATTTCCATTCTGAAATTCTTTTATTAATTCTTTGTCTGTTTTCATGCATTTGCTATTTAGACAAGGGTAAACTTAAAAAGTTAAACTTTTATTACAAAAAAAAGAGGCTATCCCAAATGAATGAAATAGCCTCTTCAAAATCCTAATAATTAGGGAGATTATCGAGATCCGCCAGTTTTACCGCCTTTGTCACCTCGTTTGCCGCCGCAATGTTTGGAATACTGCATACCTAACGCTGTGTATATCTTTATGATCTCAAGTTGTTTATCGCTTAATAGTGCTTCTATTTTACTATTTCGATCAATGATCAGTTGTTTAATCGCTTCACGTAGATCTTCTTTTCCCATCTCTTCGGCTTTTGCTTTATCCATCAAAGCTTTTTGAGCTTGTGCTGATTCATTATTAATGGTTTCTAATCCAGATTCCTGATCTGCCGTCATTTCCAGCGCATCCACCATGGCATCGTGAGCAGCCTGTCTCATTTCTTCCATTTTCTGCTTCATGTCTG
>CAJWPW010000064.1 GCA_913045415.1 uncultured Fidelibacterota bacterium
CCATTGACTGAACTGATTGTCCGGATATCTTGCTTTCACACAATATTCCACCAGTTTTTTTTCCGCGAAATAATATGTCATTCGGCCATTTTAATGTAGGCGACCCACCTTGGTTTTTTAATGTTTTCGCCATTGCTACACCTGCAACTAAAGGGATTAATCCTGCATTTTCTACAGGAATGGACTCTAAAAGAATAAGAGATAAAGCCAATCCTTTACTGGGACTCATAAACCAGGAATTTCCACCTCGGCCTTTCCCCTGAGTTTGATAATCGGTGATAACAATCATCCCATGGCTTGCTTCTCTATTTTGAATGAGTTCCCATGCTTCGTCATTGGTGGATCCCAATCGTTGGTAATATTCGATATCTCTTCCAAACTGTTTTGTCCGGAGATTAGTTTTAATGAGATTTGTGAAAATCATATCTATAAGAATAAAATCGTGAGTTCAAAATAGGCAAGACTCATTGCCAATCCTGATCCCACGATTACTTGTGCAGGTGTATGTGCTTTCAGGACTACTCTGGAAATACAAAGCAAAACAAGAATGATTCCCATTATAATTGGATAGTGAAAACCGTGAAGCCAAAGAGCGACTAAAGGACCACTCAGTCCTATGGCATGAATAGATATTTTCCATTCTCGTGTAATAAACCACACAATCGCTGTATTAATAGCATAACAAAACATAAGGCCCTGGACAAGGGGCAATGCGTTCAAATATTTTAAAAGGAGAAATCCCACTCCACAATAAATCGTTCCATATACCAGCGGTTGAACTCGTTGTTCACGAATAGAGACATCCATATCGCTAACAATGCCCTGCTTTTTTAAAAAAATGACAGTAGCAATGGCTAGCAATGTAGAAAAGAAAAATGCTATGAAAAAAGTAAGATGCGGATTTTCAGGAATTGAAGTGCCTGTATATATAAGTAAACCAAATGTGATGGGTGCAACCATCATAGGATGAAGCATCGTTGATATAATTGAAGCTGCTCGTGTCACCGGTAATTAATGTGGATGGTGTTCTCCAAAAACTGATCGAAATGAGTCCGAAATTTCTCCCAGCGTACAGTCATTTTTCACACAATCAATGATATAAGGCATTACATTGTCATCGGATTCTGCAACCATTTTGAGTCGGTTTAATTGTTGAGTCACCTGATCGTTATTTCGAGACGATTTCAGAGTCGTGACAGACTCAATTTGGGCATGAACTTTTTCAGGGTCAATTTCCAATAATTCAGGATCAATTTCATCAAGATCTTCGTATTTGTTTAGGCCTACAATGATCTGTTTTTTTGTATCAATATTTTTCTGATATTCGTAAGCACTGCGTGAGATCTCATCCTGGATCCAACCACTCTCGATTCCAGAAACGGAGCCGCCTATTTGATCAATCGTTTCAATAATCTTCGTTGCCTCTATCACTAAGTTATCTGTCATCTCTTCCACAACATAACTTCCACCAAAAGGGTCGGGGTAGTTTTTGATTCCACTTTCATAGGCGATAATTTGTTGCGTTCTTAATGCTAGTTTTACTGCATCATCTGTTGGTAATGCCAATGCTTCGTCCTTGCTGTTGGTATGGAGAGATTGTGTACCGCCAAGAATAGCAGACAGAGCCTGAATGGTGGTCCTGACAACATTATTATCAATTTGTGTAGCTGTGAGTGTGGAACCACCTGTCTGGACGTGAAACCTGCACATAAGTGCTTTTTCATTAGTGACACCAAAGCGATTTTTCATAATGGTCGCCCATAATTTTCTAGCTGCTCTGAATTTGGCAACTTCTTCCAAAAAACCATTATGAGAATTAAAGAAGAAGGAAATTCGAGGTCCAAACTGGTTAGGATCAAGACCTTTATCGATGGCCGCTTGAACATAGGCAATACCATTGGCAAAGGTAAATGCCAATTCCTGTTCAACCGTACTTCCAGCTTCTCGGATGTGATATCCCGAAATGGAAATGGTGTTCCAATTTGGTGCATGGCTCGCGCAAAATTCAAAAATATCTGTGACCAAACGCATGGATTTTATTGGGGGATAAATATAGGTGCCTCGAGCCACGTATTCTTTCAAGATATCATTTTGGATTGTTCCTTGAAGTTTATCCGCAGGTACGCCTTGTTTTTCTGCCATTGCAATGTATAAAGCTAGAAGAATGGGTGCAGTAGCATTGATGGTCATGGAAGTGGACACTTGGTCTAAAGGAATATTATGAAAAAGTGTTTCCATATTTTGTAGACTGGAGATAGGAACACCTACTTTCCCTACTTCTCCCAAGGACATGGGATGATCCGAATCATATCCGATCTGTGTGGGAAGATCAAAAGCGATAGATAATCCCATAACGCCATTTTTTAAAAGATACCTGTAACGTTTATTTGATTCTTCTGCTGTTGTAAATCCGGCATACTGGCGCATTGTCCAGAGTCGGTGATTATACATTTCTTCATAAATTCCTCGGGTATATGGAAATTGACCTGGTTTTTCATGATTCATGATATGCCTCTATCTTTTTTTATTTGATGATAGGCATCATTCACAGCTTTGAATTTTTCTTCGGCTAAATTCTGCATTTCTTCCCCGAGATGCATCACTTTATCGGGATGGTATTTGTTGGCCATTTTCCGATACGCTTTTTTCACATCTTTGTCAGAAGCAGTTTTTTCAATCTCAAGAATTTTATAATGTGCGGCCTCATCTTTAGCGAACATAGCTTTGATGGATTCATAATCCCGGGCATTGATATTTAAATAATTAGCAATGGTTTGAATTACACGAACTTCATCGGGATGAACATGCCCATCTGCAGCGGATAATCCAAAAAGAACGTGAATTAATTCTAATCGGCTGGGATGATCCATTGAACGTTGAATTTGGCGACATACATCTTTCAACGGATATTCCTGCTCCAGGATATCTTTAAATAGGGTCATGAACTCTTTGGTCTGCTGAACACCAAATTGCTGCTTTAAAAATCTTTTTACATAATCCAGTTCAGATTTCAAGAGCTGTCCATCGGCCTTCATTATCTTAGCGAATAACACCAGGATGGCAACTACAAAATCAGCAGACTTTGTCTGGGAATAGGATGAGCCTTTTCGAGTGGACCCTGTCCATTGTGTCGATTGGTTACTACTCATGGATGCAAATGCGTATCCCAGAATCGCACCAATGGGACCACCCATGACCCATCCCAGGCCGCCCCATAATAATTTTTTATTTAATGACATTTAATTTTTGAATTGAAAATTGAAAAATTGAATACATGTTCACCACTAATTTATTCGATAATTATAACCACATAACAGCAGTTTTAACGACCTATTACTCTTCTTATATTAGCTATATGAAAATCCCTTGGCGAATTCAATTTCTTTTTTGGTGGTATACTTTATTGCGAAGAAAGTATAATCATGAACATGTAATAAAAATTGGGAAAAAGGGTCGAGGTGCATCCAAAATATTATTTTTACTTCCGGCCGAAAAGGAGCATGCTCAGATTGCGTCACATTTTGTAAAAAGAGACTTTGTAGATGATACCCTACAGGTTAGATATGTGGTACATCAAGAGGGGATTCAATATTATTCGGATCAATTAAAGCCTGATATTATTTCATTTTCCAACGATGATATGAATTGGCTTGGTGCCATTGTATCTGAATCAGTTCTGGATCGTATAAAATCAATTCGGTATGATGCCATGGTAGATCTAAACCAATCTGATGAGCAAACCTTGTCGCTTTTGTCAATGGAATTGGATATACCTGTTAAAATTGGTTTTCAATCTCCTTTGTCAGACAAACTCTATACGCTGGTCATCCAACCGTCAACCACGGGGTTTTTAGAAACGAATTATGAAACCATCGAACGAATATTAGGAATTTAATTGGGTATAATGTCTCGGCTAACACTTTTTCTAAACGGCATATCCCATCTTTTATATTTTGTATCCACGGAAAATAAAATAAATAAATTTGGACAGTCTCCATTCAACAGAAAAAATATTGAAAAATCGTCTTAATTTGAATTTTTCAAAGGCAGAAAAAATATATAATGGGATTCATATATATCTCGGTAATAGTCTTGCCGATGGTGGTGCACTCAATTATATTATCCGCCGATTTTAGAAGGTAAAACAAATGCTTGAAGGCTTAATATGTCCTGTTTGCGAAAATACAATTGATGAGATTGATCTTAAAGATTCTTTAAAATGTACTAATTGCGCTATTGATCTGAAAAATAGAAAATATCTTGATTTTCTGGAATTTCTAATGGCGAATGGTATTGTGGAAAATTTGGATTTCTTTGATTCAGCGGTGTATAGTGATGATATAGATGACTTGGATCAAACCAAGCAGGAGGAAGGCGACCCCAGTGAGTATGAAAAGAAAAAAGATATTTATAATATTTATGAGAATGAACTTCATCCAAAAAATGTAGAGGAAAATGAAGGGATCAAAGATTATACGGAATTTGATGGGATTAACGATGACTGGGAAGAATTTAACGAACGAGATACTTCATTAAAAAAGAAAGCATAGGTGTTATAATGGATAAAGAAAAAAAAAATATTCAGCAGATCAATATTGAATTGGATGAAAAAGTTAGCTCAGGTGAATATGCCAACTTTGTAGTGGTCACCCATTCTCCGGCAGAATTCGTTTTAGACTTTACTCGGATTCTTCCCGGTGTACCTAAAGCCAAAGTCCATTCCAGGATTATCATGGCACCCCAGCATGCAAAAGCATTTCTCGGTGCACTAAATGATAATATTAAAAAATTTGAAGTCAAACATGGTGAAATTAAAATGCCAAGCCGCGATGAAGGCTTTTCATCTTTTGGCGTAAAACCACCCAAAGATGCTCTGCCAAATTAATCTATTTATTTTGTAAATCTCCTTCATACCAAACCCAGGTTTGGCCCCGCTTTAATTCTCTCATTTTTAAAATCACCCACAGAGTGAGAATCAACCACGCCATTCCATAACCGATAAGCCCGCCAACCAATACATCTGCCGGATAATGTACACCCACGTATACCCGGGAAAATGCAATGATGACAGCCAAGGAGTATAAGGGCATTTTCATCTTATCATAGAAATAGGATAAAACAACAGCAATTGCAGATATGTTGGCAGCATGATTTGAAGGCATGCTCCATTTTCCACCTTTTGCGACAAGCAGATTAATGTATTCATAGATGTCATGAGATGGGCGAATTCTCCCAAAATAGGGTTTCAAAATAAAAGTTGAAAAAGAATCTGTGAACCCAACCACCACAATTAAGATTACGAATGCGATTTGTCCACGTCTCCCATTCATTATAGCCAAATAGAAAAACAAAATTATAATAATAAGGACCCAGTTATTCTTATTCGTTATCAGGGGCATAATAGAATCAAACACGGGATTTGATAAGGTTTGATTGATCAAAAAAAAGATTTTTATATCTAGTGCTTTGAAAAGATGAAACATCGAATTATGTCTTAATTAATGATTGAAATTTTAGAATTTGCTTGACGGGACTAATGACACCACCTAATTTACATATCAGATTTAATAGCAGGATAATGTAAGAAAGGTCTGGCAGTTCCCCCGATTTCCAGGGCTTGAGTTATCCTGCTCTTGTTTCATAAAAAAAGCCCTTCGTTTTCTGCGGAGGGCTTTTCCATATTAGAATTTTGTTTGGAGCCTCAAAAGAATCAAACGTCCCAATGATGGTCCACCAACAATCTCAGTATGGTTGTGATCTAATACATTTGAAATGGTGAAATTTGCTTTCACATATTGATTGATTTTATATCCAAAATGCAGATCAAAAATTGTATAGGGTTTAATATCACCAAAATAAATTCCAGATGACCATTTAAATCCATCTACGTATCTTGCATTTAGGGACGCTGTAAAAGGATATCTCCTTGGATTATATTGAAATTTCATTCCAGCTTTATGTCGAGGCGCATTAACTGGGTCTTTCGCTTTGGTAATGGGGTTATAGAAATCTGTCATCCCTAAATGAGAATATGTCAGATCAAGGGACATTTCAAGATTTATAATCGTTGTAAGGCTTGCATCAAATCCCCACATATCTATTTCACCATAATTAATATAGCCAACCACAACTGGCGGCGTATAGCCGGGAATTGTATCCATAGCTATTATACCTTGAATATTACTTGACCAATGGTTAAACGCTTCATCATAATCATCTCGATCAATAATATTATCGTTTTCGAGATCATTCATGGTATTCATAAGACTATCACCATCATAATCCGTTTCTAGAACCGATTTATCAATAACAATAGGCGTGATAAATGTCACTGGACTCACGAAACTACTGTAATGGCTTGTATAAAGATCTAGAGTTCCAAACATTCGTTGATTTAGCCGGCCTTTATATCCCAATTCCCAGGATCTTACAGTCTCAGCTTGAATCTCTGGAAGGTCTGTCACATTTTGTCCAAAGAATCCAGGAATTTTTGGATCAGTGGATGGATAGAAAAAAATACTTTCACTG
>CAJWPW010000065.1 GCA_913045415.1 uncultured Fidelibacterota bacterium
CCTTCCAGAGAAACATGTGGACACTGGAGCCGGTTTAGAAAGAATAGCCACAGTTATCCAAGGAAAGAAAAGCAATTATGATTCAGATTTATTTTTACCAATTATTCATAAAATTGAATCATTGTCTGATTTTTCATATGAAGACAATCCGATTCCTTTTCGTGTGATTGCAGACCATATTCGAATGTTATGTTTTTCTATTGTGGATGGTGCATTGCCATCAAATGAAGGTCGTGGATACGTTTTAAGACGTATTCTCCGGCGGGCTGCTCGATTTGGAAGAAGCATAGATTTGGCTGAACCATTTTTATTTAAACTTGTTCCCACAGTTGGAGAAGTCATGGGTAGCATTTTCTCTGAAGTTGTGGATAAACGATCTCATATTGAAAAAGTAATCCGAGCAGAAGAAGTTTCTTTTAACCAAACATTGGATCGGGGAATCAATCATTTTGATAAAATTATATCTAAATTGGATGGAGATGAAATTGGCGGTGCAGATGCCTTTAAACTCTACGACACCTATGGATTTCCATTAGATCTGACCGAACTCATGGCACGGGAACGTGAATTAACTGTTGATGTTGATGGTTTTGATTCTGAAATGGCAGAGCAGAAAAAACGAGCAAAAGATGCCGGTAAATTTAAAGGAGCAACTGATTCGACTGAATGGATCATTGTTTCTGAAGGAGATGATTCAATCTTTTTGGGATATGAATCATTAGAATCTAAATCTCAAATTCGGCGATATACGTTTCAGGGTGATTCTATTCTTGTTGTATTAGACCAAACCCCATTTTACGCCGAATCCGGTGGACAAATAGGTGATATGGGGACAATTAATGGGCGAGGGGTCGAGCTTACGGTATCGGATGTAAAAAAAGAGAATAACTCCTTTATTCATATTTGCAAAGGAGTGATGACTGAACAGGGAGAAGTTAATTGTAAAGTGGATGCATCTCGACGGCAGTCCACTATGAATAATCATACTGCAACCCATTTAATGTATAAAGCACTCAAATATATTTTAGGAGATCATGTCAATCAAGCAGGCTCATTAGTCCATCCAGATTATTTGAGATTTGATATAACCCATTTTGAAAAAATAACTGCAGATCAAATTAAGGAAATTGAATCAATTGTTAACAAACAAATCTTGTTAAATACACAGTTAGACGTTACAATTAAAAGTTTTGATGATGCCAAGGCAGCGGGAGCTGAAGCTCTTTTCGGCGAGAAATATGGTGATGAAGTCCGTGTGGTCAGGGTTGGCGATTATTCTTTGGAACTCTGTGGCGGAACACATGTGAAACAGACAGGTGATATTGGCTCTTTCAAGATTACAGAAGAGGCATCTCTTGCTTCGGGTGTAAGGCGGATTGTTGCCATCACAGGACAAAAAGCAGTTGAAGAAATGCAATCCAATGCTACAGTTTTATCAACATTGCAACAATTGCTTAATACACCACCATCTGGGATGGCAGAAAGAATATCTATTCTGCTCCAGGAGAAAAAAGATCTTGGCAAAAAATTAAAACAGAAAAAAAATCAGTCATCTTCAGAAATTGACCTGTTATCCGACTCTGAAACCGTTGGAGATCATACTATCATCATTAAAAAATTATCTGTCGAAACAATTGATGAATTGAAAGGTTTAGGAGACCAATTGTTTAATAAATTGACCAGCGGAATTGGCGTCCTTTTCAGCGAAGGTGATGAAAAACCATTTGCCGTAGTTGTGGTCTCAAAAGATTTGAATGAAAATGGGATTTTTGCAGGAAAATTGGCGAAAGAAATTGGAGGATTTATTGGCGGTGGCGGTGGCGGTAAATCTCATCTTGCCACTGCAGGTGGGAAAGAGAATGCTGCAATCATTCCTGCGTTGGAAAAAACAAAAACATTATTAATTAAAAAATTAAAGAGTTAGAATGAAATGCAGTTTGAATGTGTAGAAAAAGATTATTTCATTTATATTGAAAAAAATGAAAAGGTTATGGACACAATAACCCAATTTTGTAAGGATCAGGGAATTACGAATGCAAAGATTTCCGGGATCGGTGCAGTTAAAAATACCGAAATTGGCGCTTATGATACCATCGCAAAAGAGTATATCCGTAAACCCTTCCCTAAAGTTTGGGAATTGGTCAATTTTGAAGGGAATGTAACCTTGAAAGAAGGCGTTCCTTTTGTCCATGCTCATGTGGTTTTATCCGATCATGATATGCAAACCATTGGCGGCCATTTATTTGAAACCACAGTCGCTGCTGTAGGTGAGTTTTTCCTGCGGAAATTTGACGGGACTGCTTATCGTAAACTCAATGAAGATGTGGGACTTCCTTGCATTTGTTTAGAAAAAAGGTTCGAAATATCATGAAAAAAATACTTCATACACCTGATGCACCGGCGGCTATCGGTACTTATAATCAGGCCGTGCAATCCAAGGGCTTTATTTATACAGCTGGGCAGGTAGGAATTGTCCCTGGAACAGGAAAAATAATAGAAGGAGGGATCAAAGCTGAAACTTTTCGTGCGTTACAGAATATTGATGCAATTCTTAAAGCTGCTGGTGTAGATAAATCCCATATCGTCAAACTCACCGTTTTTGTCACGGATCTAAGAGGATTTAATTATGTGAATGAATCATTTAAAGCATTTTTTAGTGGCATTGACTTTCCTGCAAGGTCCACGGTAGAGGTGTCTGGATTACCCTTGAATGCCAAAGTCGAAATTGAATGTATTGCATTTGTGTAAACGAATGAGATTACAATTCCCCATCATTCTAATATTAATGATCGGTTTTGTTTTCGCTTTACCAATAAAAGAAGAAAAATTAAAAAATTCAAAAATAGCTTTTTACTGGTCGTTAGTTCCCGGACTTGGGCAAGCTTATAATGGGAAATGGGTGAAGTCAGTTAGTATTGTCGGATTGGAATTAGCGGCATATAATGCCTGGAATGAAAACAAGGATTTTTATAATAATTTTAAAGATACTTATCCTCTTCCAAAGCATCGGTATCTTGAAAAAAGGAACAAGTATGCCTGGTGGATCGGTTTCATTTATGTATATGGCATGATTGACGCAGTAGTAGATGCACATTTACACAATTTTGATCATTTAATGGCAAGTCCGTTAGAAAATGACAAAAAGGGGGAAATTATAGATGCAGAGTAGAGAACAATGGGGATCAAAACTTGGATTTATCCTAGCTGCATCCGGATCGGCTGTGGGGTTAGGTAATATCTGGAAATACCCACATATGGCTGGGGAAAATGGGGGTGGAGCGTTTACAATTGTATATTTGATTTGTATTCTAATTGTTGGACTTCCTATCGTAATAGCTGAATTTGTTTTAGGACGAAAAACGCAGCTTAGCCCAGTTGGCGCATTCGAAAAAATAGCGCCAAAATCCAATTGGAAATGGGTTGGGATGCTGGGTGTAGCATCTGCATTTGTGATTCTTTCTTTTTATGGTGTTGTGGGCGGTTGGACTATAAAATATACTCTCATATCACTAACGGGTGGGTTTACTAAATTGGCGGGTAATCCGGATATGTCAGGTTCGCTTTTTAATTCATTTATCACTGGATCAATGGCACCCATCATCTGGCAGATTTTATTTATGGGATTCACCATTTTTGTCATTGTACGAGGTGTGAAAGGCGGGATTGAAAAGTGGACAAAAATTATGATGCCGGCGATTTTAGTGATATTGGTTATGCTCATGATTCGAGGACTCACGCTTCCCAATGGAATGCAGGCCTTGGAATTTTTGTTTAAACCAAAATTTGAAGACTTAACAGCATCAAGTATTGTACTTGCATTAGGGCATTCTTTTTTCACACTGAGTTTGGGTATGGGAACGATGATCACATACGGGAGTTATTTACGTAGAGATCAGAATCTATTATCGTCGGCTTTGTGGGTTATTTTATTGGATACATTGATTGCTATGATGGCAGGTGTGGCTATTTTTGCGACAGTATTTGCAATGGGTGCTGATCCAGGAGAGGGGGCGGGATTGATCTTTGTTGTTTTGCCAACGATCTTTCCTAATATTGCAGGAGGTGCCATCTGGGGTACTTTATTTTTCTTTCTACTCTTCATGGCGGCCCTCACATCTGCAATTTCCATTTTAGAAGTGATTACAGCTTACTTTATTGATCAGAAGGGCTGGGGACGAGAAAAAGCCACAATAATTTTTGGAACCGTTGTGACGATTGTTGGAATATTTTGCTCTATGTCAATGGGTGAATTCAATGATTTTACTCATATTTTTAGCATTTCATTTTTCGATTTTCTGGATTACTTGTCATCTAAATATATGCTGCCCATTGGCGGAATGCTTACTGCAGTATTTGTTTTATATCGGTGGGGTATTCCGAATTTTATTGCTGAAATGGTTGTTGGGATGGATAATCAAAATATTAACCCTGTATTTGTTCGTATCTTATTTGCAGTCTCCGCAACTGTGGTGGGGTTTATCTTATTGAACGAGATCATTGCCTCTATCACAGGAACCCCAATTATTGGATAATTTATGATCGTAGAACGTATTTTCCCTCCGGATAAGTCCTTATATAATAAATGGAGGAATTTCTTTATACAATTCGGTAAAATTATTGATTCAATGGGATTGATCCAATTATTCACCATTTGGACCTTTACCGTGGCAGGTATTGTTTTGCAAATGGGTTCAACAGACCGCTTTGTCTATTGGGAATGGGCCGGTTGGTATATTGGTTTGCTCAAACTTGCTTTTGTAACAGGTTTATATATTTATATTTTCCAGCCAAAAGGAATGTGGACCGCGGGGAAAAAACGACTTAATGAAAAAGAATACGGCATCCATTTTGGCATTGCACTTTTATTGCTAGTTATCGGGTGGGCGAATCAGAATAGTTCCGTAAATGATTTAAGATCATTTCTACCCTATTTAGCTGCTTTTTTAAGCGGATTAGCCATTTTTCAATTTGAGATCAAATTCGATGAAACAAAAGGTGAATGGTTCAACTTTAATTGGGATAAAAAGATATTTTTTCTTTCTATTTCTGTAGGATTAATGGCAGGTGCGATAGTTTTGGGCTTTTATATGGACGACCCCATCATTAGTACAGCCAGTATTGTATCATTACCTTTCCCAGTGATTGCACTCTTGTGGCCAAATCATGTCCGACATTTACAGCGAGCTCGATTTTACCCATTGTTCATTTTATCCATGTTCCTTTGTGTCCGTGCACCATGGTTTCTAATCCCATTAGCCGGATTATTTTATACACTTCGGACAGTGAATTACTTCAGGTATGGAATTGTTTTTCCTTCCTTCGGTGTTGACCTTCCAGACGAAATTTAAGAATGTATGATGTCATTATTGTGGGTGCCGGTCCTGCTGGTACTACCGCTGCATTGTATGCGCACCGAATGGGCTTAAACTGTATTTTATTGGATAAGGCGGTATTCCCGAGAGATAAGATATGTGGCGATGCATTATCTGGGAAAAGTGTCCGCATTATGCGGGAATTGAATCTCTTGGATGAAGTAGAAAAATTGGATGGCTCCGGAATCAACCGGATTACATTTGGAAGTCCTAGTAATAAACAATTCGATATTCACCTCCAAGGAACAAAAAATAAGGATCAAATTACTAAAGGATTTGTTATCCCCAGGGAAATCTTCGATAATTATATGTTTGAAAAAGCTGACGCTGTTACAGAAACCCGACAGGGATTCTCCGTCAAAGATCTCATCATCGAAAATGACCATGTTATAGGTGTTATTGGAAAAACAAAAAATGGAGATGAAGAAGAAATTCGAGCTCCAATTGTCATGGGTTGCGACGGGTGTAATTCAATTGTAGCAAGAAAACTTGGACTCTACGAAATGAATATGGAAAATACTTCTGTTGCAGTCCGGTGTTATTATGAAGGGGTGAAAGGATTAACCGACCAGATCGAGCTCCATTATGTAAAGGAAGTAAATCCAGGTTATTTTTGGCTTTTCCCCGCAGGTGAAGGAAGAGCAAATATCGGAATCGGTTTAAGTAAAAGTGATATGAAAAAGGAAAAGCGCACCCTTAGACAAATTATGGATGAAGTTACTCAAACTGAATATTTTAAAGAAAGATTTTCCGATGCAAAACAACTGGAGCGTCCCATAGGATGGAATTTGCCCCTTGGGAGTATCCATCGGAAAAACCATGGTAATGGATTTATGCTTCTTGGGGATGCAGCTGGGCTCATCGATCCATTTACTGGAGAAGGAATTGGGAATGCCATGGTCTCAGGACAATATGCTATGGAAGTAGCTTCGAAATGTAAAAAAACAGGTAATTTTACAGAAAGGGCTTTGGCTGAATATGATGTATTACTTTGGGAAGAAGTGGGGAAAGAGTTGAGAACGAGCACTAAATTACAAAGTCTGGCCCAATCTAAATTTCTATTGAATTTTGTAATTAACCGAGCTTCAAGAAACGAGGAAGTGCAAAATATTATTTCCGGGATGTTATCCC
>CAJWPW010000066.1 GCA_913045415.1 uncultured Fidelibacterota bacterium
GACTTAAAATGGCTGAACCCGGTTTGGCCCACAACCTCTTCAGCAACAATCAGATCCGGTTCCACAAATTCCAATATGGAAATAAAATCAGCTTCCCGATCATTCTCATCTTGAAAGTTCAGCAAGTTATATGTCATAATCCGGACTGTGGATGCATGGAGAACTATGCTAAATAAATAAAAAATTAATAATCTCATTTAAGACTCTATTAATGCCTCGATCCGGCCGATTTCAAGTTGGTTATGGTTTTTTAAAATGTTCGTTCTGAATTTATCTAATTTTTCAAGTTCTACAGAATTTAATAGTTCTAAATGTTCCAATAATCTCATGGTGGCAATGGGCATGGATCGAAAGTTTCCGTCCAATACTTTTAAGGCAATTCCCACGCTACCACCACTTGGTTTTTTTATTGAGATGCCCCGAACAGATTCACCGCCAATTTTTGTAATGCCGCGCCCCGCCAGTGCTTCAATAAATAAAGAATCAAAACGATTCGTTCCACCCACCAAAACGGGATTTGCGCACATTGCATCAAAAACTCTATTTAACTCCAGCGTTTCTCCCGAAGCTAATTTCTGAAAAAGACGTGCAATGGTTTCTAAAGTCATAAATGGAGTTGGCGCAGAACAACCATCTGTTTCTGTCGGAATATTCTCCAATCCTGTTAATTCATGCACCAGATTGAATATCTCTTTTTGTACTGGATGTTCCTTCTGAATATACCCATTAATACCTAGCCCTAAATGTTTGGCCAATGCCAGCATACCTGCATGCTTTCCACTGCAATTATTATGAATTGATTCTGCCGCTTTTCCTTCTTTTATCATTTTGTGACGTGTGATTTTGTCAGATGGAAAATGAGATCCACATTCAAGATCGGCAGTGGAGAGACCAAGCTTATTTAACATAGATTGAACTGTTTTCACATGAATATCCTCTCCGTTATGTGAAGCACACATCATGGCTAGTTCATCATCAGAAAACCCGGCAGCATCAACAGCACCAGCTTTTACAGCAGCTGCAGCCTGGAAAGGTTTTAAAGAAGACCGGATGCAAGTGAGATAGTAAGGATCACCCGTAGAGTAAAATACAGTTCCAGTCTCATCGACAGCAACCGCAAAAACAACATGGATGCTTTCGGTCAAATCACCACGGGTAACTCTGCAAAGGATGGGCATTTATTTTAATGAAGCATTTTCGAGACGAACTCGAATTTGTACCCTTTTTTCTGTAATTCAGGAATATGTTTCTCTAATATTTTCAAAGTTTTTGGCTTAACATGACCAATGCCAACAGCCGCACCCCACTCTTCTGATTTTTCTGCCAATTTAATAAGTTGCGCATGAATCTTTCCTTCATCATCTTCATTATCTAAAAAAATATTCCGCCTGGTTGTGGGAACTTTATACGCTTCCATAGTGGATTCCGCTACAGTTTCTGTTGTTGTCCGACTATCCACAAAAAATAAATTCCTTCTCTTCAACACTCTCGCCACGTTGGACATAACATGCTGATCTGCCGATGCTTTTGACCCTTGATGATTATTCATCCCGATGGCAGATGGAATTTGATCCAAGGCAGCCTGCACTCGCTCTTGGATGGTTTCGCTATCCATTGTTGTGGATAACACAAAACTTTCTTCACCGCCCTTATTAGCAAGGTTTTCAAAGGGCATATGAACGATGACTTCAAACCCCCTGCCAACAGCTTTTTCTCCAAAGGATTTGCTGTATTCGTGTCCGGGAATGACCGCATATGTTAAAGGCACATCCAAATTTAGAAATCCATCGGAGACATCATCATTTCTATACCCAAAATCATCAATGACGATCCCAATTGTGCCTCTCGAGGTGGTTGGAGATACTACTGGAATTAGTTTATGGGGTGTTTTTTCTTTTTTTAATTCAACCTTTTCTACATCGGTTTCCCGTTTCTCCAATACTGATATACGATCATCCATTCTCTTTAGGAAGACTAATAAGACAACAAGAATACCAATCAGAATGTAATTGACAGAAAAGCGGGAATTCTTTTTCTTCATGGAAGTCGGAATTGAAAAGTTAATATTTGGGGTGTACCCAAGTTTTGCGAACCAAATTGGATGCCATAGGTGATTTCGTATTGCCCCAGATTGATACCGAAACCAGCCGAAGATTCAACAACATTTTCTGATGCGGAAAATCCGCCCATGAGACTGAGCCGATCCCAACGAAAATTATTTCCAAAATAGAACTTTCCTGTGGAAGCTGATTGGTTCCATTCTCCGGAACAATAGACGGTATTCCGATAATCATTGAATATGATTTGCTTGGAAACTCCACCAATCATCCGAGTTGGAAGGGAAGGCGCATCTTTGGAAAGCTTTGACATTATCCCCAAATTTTGAATAGATATACCCAATTTCATTCCTTTAACAATATCTCTAGCGTATCCCAAATTTAATCCGAATCCTGAAGTTGTTTCCGTATAGAGTCCCATAAAAATATAAGAAAAAGAAATACCGAATTTCTGTTTTTCACGCTGGACAGAGAACCCGCTATTCATGGAAACACCATAGGATGAGAAAGTTGATAGTGCATCATCAACTGGCACAGCATCCCTGAATTCCAAATCAGATAATCCGGAATATTTCGCATTAAAGTGGAATGTTTTCCCTTTTGCTAGCTGAGTGTATCCTAAGTGGGTCAAGGTAACATCCCCGAGCCAAATACCACGGCTTATTGAAAGGCCAGGGTTATTTAGCGATACCGAAAAAAGAGCCGGGTTAACGGATGATATGCCACTCATGGTTGGGTGACTTCCGATGCTTAATTCTTCCGCATGGGTCGGCAGAATCAAAAATTGTGTTCCCAATCCATATAATGGGAAGAGCAGTATCAGAAATAATTTAAAAACTGAATGCATAAGAAATTGTATGGGCTGTTTGGGCGGTCCAATCCATGGAGAATGCATAATCTATATGAGAATCGTGAGCTTTAAACAAACCATATTCGTACCCTAGCCCAAACGCAGTCCGTCCGTTTCCATAGCCTCCGCGGAAATAGTATTGGTCCAAAAATCCATATTCAACGCCCAAGCGAGGGAGCACGCTAGCAAACGTATCATGATTCGTAATCAACCCAATATCGCCTACTACGATCAGTCCCTTAATATTTGTTCGGGACCCGATCCTGTAAATTGTGGGAAATTCATCTTTGTACAATCTGCCCTCGGCATAGACGTCTCCCGTGTCCCACTGGTAATTGGAACTGATATCCTGAACCATGATACCCAATGTATTAAATTGCCCTGTTTTGATTAAAACCCCAATGTCAAAACCAATACCTGAACCGGTTAATTGGTCTGATTCCGTAATGGGAAGATCGTGCCGAAGAATCTTGAAATTGGCACCAAATGAAATCCAGGGGAGAATTCTTTGCGCAAAAGTGATCATGATAGCATTTTCACCTGTTTGCATCTGAGATGATTTCATCCCAGTACTGTACCTTCCTTGGATATTTGTCACGCCTGAGTTGACCCATGCCACTCCTAAACCGGCAGTTGGAGGTAACGAAGTAGCAAAACTTGTAGCCGCTAAACGACGATCCAAGGATAAATTGGAATAAGAACTACCCAAGTGACGTTTCACTAAAAATGCAGTCCAGGCAGGATTATGGAATGCAGCAAAGCTTCGGTCTAATTCTGCAGTGAAACCACCTCCCATAGCCATCGAACGAGCTGTGATGCCCATTCGTAAAAAACCACCTGATTGCCCAGCCCAATCTTGTGCAAACACTATAGAAATAATAAATAGAAATGATACAATTTTCCTCATTATTTCACCATAATAAATTTAGTCCAATAATCCGAGGGAGAATGGGATAGAGAATTAGCATAATTTAATCTTGCGAAATAGACTCCATTCGCTACATGAATTCCATTCGAGTCTCTACCATTCCATTTGATTGCACCTCGATAAGTATTTAAATCGAAAGTTTCCGAATATACCTTTTCCATCCCAAAATTGAATATATTCAATTCAATAATTGTGTTAAATACCTTACCGGTGTGAAATCGAATATAGCCATTATTCCCTAGTTGATTATGGCTAAATGGGGAAAAGGGATTGGGGTAGGCATACACTTCAGTTGTATCATATTCAGTTTGATAAATAGACCAACTGGAGCCGTGCATATCGGAGGATAAAGCAACTCCATCCGGCGTGCCGATCCATAAATTGAGAGTGGTGTCTCTGTCATCCAAGGCTACCGTATAAACGATATCTGTTAATATCTGGTTTTGTGCCATAAAAGTTGTATCCGTAACTGCCTGAAACTTTGCCCAATTCTCGCCGTCGAGGCTTTTCCAAAGCCCGGTTGCTGTGGCTGCTAAAACAAGGGAGTCTTTTGCAAATACATTGTACACCCGTTCTCCCAAAAGAGCAGTTGACCAAGATAAACCATTATCCCGTGTATAGCTCAAGCCTCTCATTTCGCCTGGGGAATCTGCATGCATTGATGCAGCCCAAACGGTGATCTGACCTCTCCAGAATTGTTTAGCAAGCCCCACGACAAAATTCCCGGATAACCCATCATCTGGGAAAGAATAATGTTCCCATTCAATACAGTTCAATATTTCAAAAACATTGGGTTGAGTTTCAGCAATTTCTTTGATTAGGATACCTTTATTGATCCCATTTGCTGTCCCCACCCATATAGTATCTCCAAAAACAATAACGGAAAATGCTTTGTGATTATGATTCCCGCCATCGCCCGGGTCGCGTGGATTCAAATAATAATCCGGCAGAATTGGTCTACCATCTGATGCTGTTTCATCGAATCCTTCACATAGGGATAATGAATCCTGATCGTCCATTGGCAGAGGTACATTCTCCCAAACTTTTTTGGTTAGATGATATCTTCGAAGTCCGCCTGCCCAGCTCGCTGTCCACAAAAATTCGCCGGATAAATACGCATCATATGTTACATTGGCTTGAGGAACTGTGACTGGTAACTGTCGATAATAGCCTTCACCGAAAGGTTTTATAGTATCTGCTTCATTATCTATGGGCTGCTGGAGGTAAGTCCATGTGATTCCAGAAGTGTCTTCTGCAGAATATGTAAGAGTCAATCCATAGCCAACCTGAATAGAACCATCGTCACCTGAATAAGCTACGGCCATGGTATCGCCCATAACAGCAATGGCAGGAATTCCGCCCTGCGGAACCAAATTTGTAAATTGACCATCATCTAATAATTCTGCAGTTATTTGGTGGGCATAAATACGGTGACCATCGTGAAGAGCTAAACCCTGTCCTGTTCCAAACCATGTGAGTGAATCTCCCATTGTTCGTATTTCTGCTACAACGTTGCTGGTAAGCCCTTCAGTTAAAAAAGTGTCTTCCAATGCTGTTTTTAAGGAGAACCTTGATGGTGTGCCACTCTGAGGGTACAGAGGAATTGACAGCATTATGAGTAGAAATAATCTATTGAATAAGGATTGCATGTTCTAACACTTTGCTATATTCATTGGTTTGGTCTTGCGTTAAGAATCGCCAGAGAAATGATCCGGGTTTGGTTTGAAAATCGGGATCTGAAAATCCAGTGCCATATACTGGAATCCTGAAACTGTAAATTCCGTCACCCTGAACTAAATCGCCACTAGTAAAATCAGGCTCATACAAGACCACGTTGCTACCGTCATCATGAAGATAAAGATAATTCCCATTATTCATCATGGAATCACCATCCACATGATAGGATGAAAATCCAACCATCTTAATAGTTTCAAGCCCGTCTGCATCAAAAACTTCTGCGGATATCAAATGGAGACTGACCGTAGCATCCGAAGGGCGAACAATCGTATCTGGTGCTGAAATGGAAACGATCCGAGGTATGATATTCCCGATCCTAAAAGAATCTAAAACTATTACCGTTTCAGTTCCATATATAGCTAGATAATCCAAATACACATAACCAGAGTCATCTCCCAACCTATTTTGAATTGTGGTTGAATCATTGATGATCTTTAAACCATAAAAGCCATCTCCCATGATGATATCACCATTGGTGCCATCATCGTATAGCATCAAAGTATCCGGTGGATTATTTCTAGTTGTTGCATACCAATTAATCTTTACTTGAGATAATGCTTGAGTCTCGTATCTATCTTCTACTTCCACTCCATAGTAAAGTTGATTTACGTCCTGATGGTACGTAAACTGCTGATTAGAGATTGGACTTAGTTCAGAATCTGTAGTTGGGTCAGGGCAAGCCAAAAAAAAGATGCCAAAAATGAAGAGAAAGTGGAAACGCATAGCCCGAAATTTAGGATTTATGACCATTAATTTTCACTCCCGTTCTGCCCTTCCCTGTTATAAATATAATCCACCATGAGAGCTCCCACCTGTCCAAGGCTTTC
>CAJWPW010000067.1 GCA_913045415.1 uncultured Fidelibacterota bacterium
TGGGAAAAATTAGGCTGAAAGTTCTGCACAGATATTTTTGAAATGATGTTTTTGGGTAGTTTTGTTCGTTGGTGCATTTTTTTCAACATCCGGAAATGGAAATCCTGTTTTTCGGAGTCTGAACCCTTTGGCAAATTGAAGAAGTTGCTGGTACTGGGTTTCAGTTAGAGACATATGTTGCACCATCTCATCTATCCATTTTATATCCTTTTCCGATAATATTGGGGCTTCTTCATTAAACATTCTTTCAAATTGTGATAAAAAAGATTCAATCGAATCCAACTGGTGTGAAATCAATTTCGAAATGGGCTGGGCTATAATTTGTTCAAATTCATTATTCATATAATCCGATACAATTTTTAAAAAAGCCAATCGGTGTACTGGAACCAAGGAAGAACAAATTTTAAATATTTCTGAAGCTTCCATATCAACTAACCCCTTGTAAACGCCTTCTCCATCAGAAATAACACTTTCGACTGTAACTAGAGAAATTTCTTCAAAATTATGTTTAATTAAAATATCAGGATAATATGTTTTCCCAGTAGTTTCGTCTTTTATTTTATGGAGCAGGTAACTGCCACCAATCTTGGCGGATTTTGGATTCCCACCTGCAATTCCAATATTAATAAATTGAATTAAATCAGGGTTATTTTGATTCAGGAATGTTTCAATCCTGTTGCTTATGTTTTTCTTCCCAACGCCAAGGCCAACAAGATAAAGGTCATTATTCTTAAATACTGGAAATTGAAATGATGTATCACGGGTAAGATTGAAATGTTTAATCAGCGGCTGGGATTCTGCTTTTAAGGCAGTGAGAATACATTGCATGCTAAAAAATCAAAAGAAGGAGAATCGGATTATTTTCTTTTTCGGTTTATATTTTTTCTTCCATGGTTTTTTCCCTTTCCATGTGAAAAACAAAAACCGCGTTTTCCGCCCCTCCGGACCATACATAAATTGGCTTTCTTTGCTTCGTTTTTCCATATCCAGGTTTATGGATTTAAGTACAAGTTTTTGGGTTGAATAGTCAATACGATCAAAATTCTGGTAAACGATATCCCGCCCAAATCTTGCACCGATCAAATTCAGTGTTTTACCCAAAATATAGACCCCAAGCCCACCGCCAATACCAATGGCCATATATTCATCTGTCATTTGTCCTGCAGCTGATGCGCCAGCTGCTGAAGCCATTGCCAATCCACCAACTATGGTACACGGCTGCCCCAGGGAATAATATGATTTTTCAGCATATCGAACTTCCACCAAACTTTTTATTGGCACGGTCGTGAGTACCACTTTGTCTTGCCAAAATATTAATTTTTTCTTCTTAATAGTGAATTTATTCGAAGAGCTGAATATATCATTCGTTTTAGTAAACAACATGATCCGCTGTGAAAATCCAATGGAAAGAAATAGCGCCATGGAAATGATATGTATCGATTTAAAATTCATGAGAATAGACTTGAGAATTTAAATAAGGGATCGTAATGCACTCATCAAAAGATCAACGTCTTTTTGGGTGTTATAAACCTGAATAGAGACCCGGACAAATTCCTGTCCGTTCCATTCAAAAACTGGAATTTCAATTTGATATTCTTCCCAAAGTCGTTTTTTTAAATTTGATGGTATGTTTTTTGGAAGCGGGTGTGCCACCAATTGAGCTAGCCATTCTCTACCGGCAGAAATTGGCTCAGTATTCAGAACTGACGGGAATTCTGAGCAAGTGTCCTGAATAATCTTTTTGCAAGATTCTTGATAAGGCCTGATCTCTTTAATATAAAAATTAATGGCAGTGGGAATGGTTAAAAAAGCAGACATATCCCGCGTCCCCTGCCATTGAAAATTCTGTATGAATTCAGACGGCGTCGGATCATCCCCATCCTTTCCCCAGCTTACCACCACAGGCTTAACCCAATCCTGGTGATCTTTTTTTACAAAAAGAAAAGATGAGCCTTTTGGCGCACATAACCATTTATGGCAGGCTCCTGTATAAAAATCACACCCTAACTCATGTATATTTAAAGGAATATGAGCGGGGACATGAGCACCATCAATAATGGTAAGGATATTTTGTTCTTTTGCCAATTTTATAATTTTTTCTATAGGAAATATCAGAGCGGTTGAGCTAGTGATATGGGAGAGAAAAACGACTTTTGTTTGAGGTGTAACACCTTTCCAGAAATCTTCAATGAAATTTTCTTCAGTAGTCACAGGCACTGAAATATCCTGTTGAATGATATTAACCCCTGTCTTTTTTCCCCACATTTTCCAGGCACGAACCAATGCACCGTATTCATGGTTTGACATGAGCACTTCATCTCCGGATTTCAGATCCAAATTATAAATGACATTAGTCACAGCTGTAGTGGGATTTTGGAAAAATACTAATTCTTCTTCATCACATCCAACAAACTGGCTCATGGACTCCCTAGATTTTTCCATAGCTGAATAAACTTGATTTGTCATGAATTGAACCGGTTGGTCCTCCAATTTTTTCTGCCAATCCTGATACTCTTTAAAAACAGGTTTGGAGCAGGCACCATATGAACCGTGATTCAAAAATGTTATGTCGGGGTCCAAGAGGAACCAGTCTTTCATACCATTCATTTTTCTAATTGTCCGATCAACTTTAATTCATCTTGTGATGCGTAACGAGTGTCCCAATCCTGTAATTTTTCTTCCATGATAGATCGGTATTTCCAAGGCAGGAGTAAAATAAAATAAACCATAGTTAAGTACCCATAGGGGAGCATGGGTGCGTTTTTATAAGCATCCAATTTCCAAAATGGGAGTGTCCCTTTTTCATGATGTGCTGAGTGTCGATTAAGATTATAGAGTATATAACTGCTAATCCGGTGGTTGGAATTCCAGGAATGCTTGGGTTCTATAACTGTGCCAGGAATACGCACCAAGCCATAATGCTCTAAATAATTTACCGTCTCCAATAGAATTTTAGCCCAAACCACCGACCCAAAATAAACGACTATACTTATGGAACCACCCATTGAAATAAGTCCGGTTATAATCGCGGATCGAATATAAACCTGGATCATTTGATTTTGAAATGAAACTGTGTTTACCCCTTTTTGAGCGAGTCTTTCCGATTCCCAATTCCAGGCGTTTTTTAGTGTTCCAACTGTAGAACGAAAAATAAACGAGTAAACACCTTCGCCGCGTCTGGCTGATTCCGGGTCGTTGTAGGTTGCTACATTTTTATGATGCCCGTGAACATGTTCAATTCCGAACGCGGGGTCCCAGGTTATAGCTAAAAGCCAATTGCTTACTTTAAATCCCAATGAATTCTTTTTTCGGTGAACTAATTCATGACCTACAACTGTACCTATTCCACCAATTAATAGTCCAGATGAAAGAATAATACCAAGAAGATCCAAACTGGTATAAGAACGTTGCCAACCTAAAAATAATGTATTTGTAGATACTATTTTTGCAATGATTGATTGGCTATCATTCATCCCGAGAAGAGTAATATTAAAAAGCTTTACAAATAATAAGGGTAGAATAAAGTATAGAATTGGATTTAATTTATTTTCAGCATTTTGGAATTGGCCACGATCATTTCCAAAAAGTGTATCGCCTATAATCACAAATGAAGAAAAGCCAAAAAAGAAGATCCACACTGCTGATGGGCCTACCCATTCACAGACCAATAGGCTCAAAATGAATAGTGGAGCTAGGCAATATTTAATGATCATTTCATTGTACCAAGTTCTAATAAATCAATATGTACCAAATCACATAGAACCAGGAAAAGAGTCCATGAATTAGAGCCCAGAATACAGATTGGTTTATGTTGAAGGAAATAGCCATGGCTAATGCAGACCCAAAAGTAACTCCAGTTTTGACCATCTCGCCACTAGTGTAGTGAAATGTTTGTCTCATGCTTTTGTGGATATATTCAAACGATATGGAGTTTCAAAATCGTCTTAATCTTTTTTTCATAATCCGGGCATGATCAATCAAGTCTGATACCAAATCTTCAGAAAGTGATTTTGAAAAAAATGTGCTGGATATCTGTCTAATGTCCCGTTGAGTTGTTTCATAATTCGCCAATGCGGGTTGCTGGAGTGATAATTTAATATTCTCCCGGTCTCCTTCATTCCAATCTACTTCAAAGTCATCGAATAACCGTTGGACCAGAGTAATCTGATCTTTCTGAGTCATGCCTAATTTCTTTAGCATCTCGAAAAATTCTCCCATAGAATTTTGGAACCCCGTAAGATAACCAGATCGCGATAAATTACTCCAATGATCATTTTCCAGTTCCAAATCTTTTTTTATCATACCAAGAATATGAAAAACTTGATTCATTCCCTTATGCTTGGGCGTTGGGTCATGACCGTGTTTTGGGGACCCAATTTCTGAATCATCCAACAATAACTCAATCCTGGTTAATTGATTTTTCACCAAATCTGAATGATAAACCTTCATTTTTTGGGTGACTGCCGTCCTGTCCTTTTTTGATAAAGTCATGAAATAGAGCGTATCCTTCAAAGTAGCAGCCACATCATCAATTATATCTTCATTTTTCTTTTCATTTGAGTCCAAAAGAGATATTTGCAGATCACGATTATATTTTAAAAGAGGGCTGTCCTTGTGATTTAAAGACGATCGTAATTTTTCAAGGTTTTCTTTGAATGATATTTCGATGGCTTCCAAAACACCATCAGGATCATACTTATTTCGGAGTTGTTTTGTGGTCGGAATATTTCTCATATTGACCGGAATGTACCTTTAGATGTTTATGTGAAGCAACGAAGCAAAAGAATCTATTTCAGGAGTAAAATCTTTTGGGTTTTCATTTCTTTTCCGTATCTGAGTCGGGCGAAATACATGCCAGAAGCGAATCCATCTGCTTGCCATTGAACGGCGTATGTACCGGGGAGCATTGAACCATTCACCAGGGTTTCCACCAATCGACCACGGATATCATAAATATGGAGAGTTGCAATTATTTGCGTTTCTACTTCAGGGATATCAAACCGAATTGTGGCGATAGGATTGAATGGATTGGGATAAGCAGGGTACAATGCCATCTGTGTAGGTAAAATGGGACTATTCACATTCATCGCCCCTTTATAGACAACCGCTTTATTCCTATCCACGAGTTTATAAAAGATTGCAATATCCTGGATCTCATTTTTTATTTTCAATAAGATTGTATCTTTGGCTACTTCTCCGGTCCGGGCAAATTCCAAAATTGAATAGCCCTTTCCCGGGTCTTGATTCGTAATAAATAGTTCACCATTTTTATTTTGTCGATGCCCAAACTGAATGGGACTCTCTCCAATCTCGTAAGAAAACTGGATCTGTCCGGCGTGAACTTGTTTATCAAGGATAATCAAAAGGTCATTATCATTCTGGATTATTTCCAATGGACGCCCCACCATAACAGTATCCTGAATTATTTCTCCATAGGTTTTCTGATACCATGACCACATCCGCACAAATGCCATACCGTCTTCTATATCAAATTTACTGTCCGGGGTAGATACAAAATGTGGAGCTTCCCCAATCACCGGTCCGAGTTCAAAATTGAAATCCTTGTCTTTCCACTTATTAACCAATGTATCCAGATCAATAAAGGATAAGGTTGAATCTAAATTATAATCCCCTAACAAGGGCGTCACATACGTATAAGCAATATCTACAGTTGAAAGCCCTGCTTCATCTTGAATATAGGAAAAATAAACTGTGATGGAATCAAAACTTGTGAAAGGAGGCTTCAAAATAATTTCAATTGCAGAGTCAGATCTTGTTGAATCAAAATTCACCGAATCTGCAACCGTTGCCGTAACTGTGAATTCCAAAGAATCCACTTTTTCGTTAAAGGAATAAGTAATGGGTGTGTTTTCCATCAGAATAATAAAAGAATCAATCGGTACAGAAATTGTATCAATGCTGGGCGGTAAAATATCATAAAGGGGAATCGTATCGGTAATCGCCTGACCTGACATTTGGTTCCCGGGACCATCATAGATCTCCACACCGTTTTCAACTGTCACAACCACAGTCTCATCCCCACTGGGAGTTGAATTATATTCAAGGTTCAAACGAATATTGGTTTCCCCACCGATGAGAAAATTACTGTCGGTTCTTGTTAAACTAGTGATGGTGACTGTATCCGTCACACTGCCATTATTAAATAATTCTAATTGAATTGTATTACTACTAATCGCACCCGATTCCTGATCCGTTCCATAAATCTCTTCATCAAACATTATATCCAGATAGGAATTATCGAGCGCTAAAGCAGAAGAGTCAACCGCTGGTGCTAAATAATCTTGAATGGTAAAAGATGCTACAAAATTGATTTCGATT
>CAJWPW010000068.1 GCA_913045415.1 uncultured Fidelibacterota bacterium
TAAACGGTAATAAATTGGGAGAGATACATGACTTTAACTCAAGACTTGATTTTCAAATATACTAAATATTATCAATGATTACATTTCAGCGTATTTTTCTTTTTTCTTCTCAGATGCCCTTTTATTCTGATCCAATTCCATTTTTCTTAAACGAATCGAAAGAGGTGTTATTTCCACTAATTCATCTTCCGCGATGAATTCAATGGATTGATCTAAAGAGAGAAGTTTTGGAGGACGAATCGTGACAGATGCATCCGTTCCGGATGCACGCATGTTTGTCAATTTTTTCTCCCGGGTAATGTTCACATTCAGGTCTTCAGAACGATTCCGTTCGCCAATGAGCATACCATCATAGACTTCTGTCCCCACGCTTACGAACAATTCGCCACGGTCCATCATACCCATGCAAGCATAAGCTGTTACTTTCCCATTCCGGTCTGCTACCAATGCGCCCGTATTACGTTGGGGAATACGACCAAACCAAGGAGCGAAACCGTCAAAAAGTTTGTTCATAATTCCTGCACCTTGAGTATCTGTCATAAATTGACTCCGGAAACCGATCAATCCACGAGATGGGATGGAAAATTCCATATTTACCCTACCACTGCCATGATTTTGGAGATTGGTCATTCGCCCCTTTCTTTTTGATAACTTTTCTGTAATTATCCCCACTCTATCTTCTGGGATATCCAAGAAAACTTTTTCCATGGGTTCCATTGTTTTTCCATTCTCTTCTTGGGTAATAACGTGTGGTTTAGAAACCATAAACTCATACCCTTCCCTACGCATGGTTTCTATCAAAACAGCCATTTGGAGTTCACCCCGACCCCGAACTTCAAACACATCGACCCGTTCTGTTGGAAGGACATGGAGAGATACATTACTCAAAATCTCCTTTTGCAATCTTTCGTGAATATGACGGGTGGTCAGGTAATTCCCTTCTTTCCCGGCAAAGGGACTGTTATTTACATAAAACAACATGGAAACGGTGGGCTCATCCACTACGATCCGTGGTAAAGGTTCAGGATTTTCATTATCAGAGATGGTATCGCCAATAGTAATGCCATCTAATCCCGCAATGGCAATAATGTCCCCTGCTTCTAATTTTTCAACTTGGATTTTTTTAAGTCCTTTAAATGTGTATAAAGCAGAAAATTTATGGTGGTGCGTAATTCCTTTCTCTCCACAAAGCGCATATGATGAATTCATTTCAAGCGTACCATTATTCAAACGACCAATAGCTATTTGCCCCACATAGGAATCATAATCCAGGTTGGTCACTAGAAATTGCGGGGTGTAATTATCATCTGCAACCGGTCCAGGAATTCTTGATAAAATTGTATCGAAAAGTGGTTCAAGATCTGTTGATTTGTCATCCAATTTAATATGGGCCACACCTTCTTTAGCATTTGTATATAAAATAGGGAATTCTATCTGTTCATCAGTAGCATCCAAGTCAATAAACAGGTCATACACTTCATCCACAACTTCACTTATCCTAGCGTCCCCTCGATCAATTTTATTAATTATAAGAATAATTGGCAGGTTCTTATCCAGCGCCTTCTTTAAAACAAATCGAGTTTGAGGTAAAGGGCCTTCACTGGAGTCAACAAGTAACAAAGCACCATCTACCAGATTCAGACTTCGTTCCACTTCACCTCCAAAATCTGCGTGACCCGGCGTATCCATAATGTTGATCTTGATATTTTTGAAATTGATCGCGGTATTCTTGGCCGTAATTGTAATACCACGCTCTTTTTCAAGATCCATGGAGTCCATTATACGGTCTTCCACTTGTTGATGTGCCTTAAAGGTGCCACTCTGTTTTAGCATACCGTCAACGAGGGTCGTTTTCCCGTGGTCCACATGGGCAATTATTGCAATATTTCTAAAATTTTCTTTTCTCATGATGTCTTCTTAAAATAATTGAATTGGGGTAAAATTTAGCGGCGAAAGTTCATGCTTTAGGGATATGTTAAAAAGAGATATTTGACACCCTTTCAAAAGATAAGAAAAAATTAATTTTTCCGGTTTTTTCGTTTACTTTTTCCGCCTTTACCCTTTTGATTTTTTTTACCACGAAATTTTTGATCTCGGCCGCCTTTTTTCTTTTTCCTTCCTGTAAAGAAATCATCTTTTTTGGATGGTGCCCTATTTGGCAATTCTTTGGAGATTTCAACAGAGAGTGCAACATCTTCAAATGTTTCCTTATTTAAGGCCTTTATAATGTCATTTTTCCGATTATCTTCAATTTCAAAGAAAGAGAATTTTTTCATAATATCGATACTGCCAATCACAGCATCTTTTGAATCCATTGCTTCATTTATTAATCCCATGAGTCGATTGGGCGTCAATTTATTCCGAGTACCTACATTGATAAAGATTGTTGCAAATTTTGATCTTTGGCGTTCAGACCGATTCTTCCTTTCACGAGGTTCTCTAGTATCCCTTTTATTTTTTCCACTGGATATGTTTATATCACGTGCATTTTTATAATAGGACAAATAGCGGTTGAATTCTGCTGAAACAAAATGTTTGATTAGAGTTTCTCGATCGAACGAAACTAACTTTTCATAAATATTATCTAAAAATGGCCCAATCTGTTCTTCATTCACTTCTACTTTTTCAATTTTATCAATGAGTGCATAAAGGCGTTTTTCGCAAATATCCCGACCACTTGGAGCTAACTCTTTTGAAAAAGAAATTCCTGAAATCCGTTCGATTTCTTTCAGTTTTCGCATATCTCGAGTATGAATAATAGCAATGGATATTCCACTTTTTCCGGCTCGCCCTGTCCGACCACTACGATGTACATATACTTCCGGGTCATCAGGCAAACTATAATTAATAATATGGGTTATATCATTTACATCTAATCCACGGGCAGCAACATCTGTGGCTACCAATACTTGTAAACTACGACGTCTGAATTTCCCCATTACTTCATCCCGTTGTGATTGGGAGAGATCACCATGGATCGCATCAGCATTATAACCATCATGCATTAATTTATTGGCAATTTCCTTAGTTTCACGACGGGTTCGACAAAAAACGATTCCATAGATATTGGGATTCATATCTGCGATTCTTTTGAGTACCTCGTAACGATCCTTCGCATGTACCATATAATTCACATGTTTAATATTTTCTGCTCCAATATTCTTGCGTGCCACAGCTATTTCCACTGGGTTTTTCATGAATTTCCGGGTAATAGAAACAATCTTTTTGGACATGGTTGCAGAAAAAAGAAGTGTTTGTTTCTCATTTGGTGTATTCTCCAGAATAGCGTCCAATTCTTCCTTGAATCCCATGGTGAGCATTTCGTCAGCTTCATCTAAAACTACTCTTTCAATATTCTCAACAAATAATTTTTTCCGATTGATTAAATCTCGTGTTCTTCCAGGTGTTCCTACAACAATCTGTGCACCTTTTTTAAGTGCTCTTATCTGAGAATGAATCTTTTCACCACCATACACTGCAAGTATGTTTACCCCTTTCAAGTATTTCGAATAGCTGATTAGGTCACGAGTGATTTGTACGCAGAGCTCCCGTGTAGGGCATAATACTATTGTTTGAGTATTCTTATTATCAGGATTTGCTAAATGGATAGCTGGCAACCCAAATGCCGCAGTTTTTCCAGTTCCTGTTTGAGCTGTTGCAATTATATCCTGATGGGATGACATTAAGTGAGGAATGGTTTCAGATTGGATTGGCGTGGGAGTTTCAAACCCTAATTCATGTACGGCTGTAATGATATTTTGATGCAGACCAAAATTTTCGAATGTACTCATAAATAAGTTTTACCGGTGTGGATGATAGTGTCTTCGTAAAACGAAGCTAAAAATGTGGTGCGGAAGTTCGCCTGAATTGAACACCATAAATAGGGATATTTAATATTGTATTAGGGATTAGGAAGCTGGAGCCTTGGACGAATAAATGGTTTCGTTGAATGTTAAATTGAATAACTATGCATTAAATTTAAATTATTCTATTATTTATGAATTAATTTTCTCCCAAGTCAGATCCAAACATAACTTTGCTTTTTCAATCAACTCATTAATTTCTGAATGGGAAATAACTAAAGGAGGGCATATGATCATGGCATCGCCAACAGCCCGCATGATAAGCCCATTATTGAAACAGAAATCACGGCAAATCGTGCCGACATTTTGATCTGATGGGTAAGATGTTTTAGTATTTTTGTCTTTTACCAATTCCAATGCACCTACCATGCCCAGACCTCTTGCTTCACCTACCATTGGATGGTCTCCTAATGCCAGCCATTTTTTTTGAAGATAAGGACTTAATTCATTTTTAACTTTTTCTATAATTTTTTCATCTTTTAAAATGCGGATATTTTCTAATGCCACTGCGCATGCTGCAGGATGGCCAGAATAGGTAAATCCGTGATTAAAATCGCTCCCCTTATTGATCACAGTTTCCGCTACACGATCCCCAACCATTAGACCACCAATGGGCAAATACCCAGATGACAGTCCTTTGGCAATGGGCATGAGATCTGCTTCGATATCAAAATACTCTGAACCAAACCATTCGCCAAGACGACCAAATCCACAGATCACTTCATCTACAATCAATAGAATCCCATATTTTTTACAGATCCGTTGAATTTCGGGCCAATAGGTATCTGGCGGAATGATCACCCCGCCGGCACCCTGAACCGGTTCAGCTATAAAGGCTGCAACACGATCTTCCCCAATCTCTCTGATACGTATTTCTAAAGCCTGGGCAGTTTTCAATCCGAATTCTTCGGGATCCATTTCGCTGCCGCTGCGATACCAATAGGGTTGGGCAATATGTTCAATATCGTGCAATATGCCACCTTGGGCATGCATCCCTTTCATTCCACCAAGGCTGGAACCGGCAACGGTACTACCATGATAAGCGTTTTCCCGACTTATAATGACCGTTTTCTCTGGTTTTCCTTCTAATGTCCAAAAGTGACGAACCATCCTAACAACTGTGTCGTTTGCCTCAGAACCAGAATTCGTGAAAAATACATGGTTGAATTGGGGTGGAGATATATCCACCAATGCTTTTGATAACTCGATTGCTGGTGGGTGTGTTGTCTGGAAAAAGTTATTATAATAAGGTAATTCTTGCATTTGATTTGTGGCAGCATCCACTAATTCCTGCCGTCCATACCCCACATTCACGCACCAAAGTCCCGCCATACCATCCAGGATTTTGTTCCCATCGGAATCCCATAGATATACACCATCTGCATGGGTAATTATTCGCGTCCCCTTTTCCATTAATGCTTTGTGATCCGTAAAAGGATGAATATGATGTTGCCCATCTATATCTTGCAACTGCTGTGTATTATAACTTGCCATTATTCTTCCTTTTAATTATCCATGAGTAATACATGCATCGCCAAATTTTTCAAATATTGATTTATAAAATGGAGTCTTCATAACCTTCCATTCAGGATGCCATTGAACAGCCAATGCAAACGATGGAGAATCAGTGACTGAAAATGATTCCACTAACCCATCTTGTGAGGTGGCTTCAACGGTTAGTCCATTTCCCAATTGATTAATCCCCTGCCAGTGAACCGAATTAACCCATGGCTTTTTATCATCAGAAATTTTGTCCAAGATCCCATGAGAGGTGATAGAAATTTTATGAGCAAATCCATATTGCCCGTCCAAATCCAAAGTAGAATCTTCCCTGTGATCCATCATATCCGGGACACTGTGAACCTTTTGATGGAGAGTACCTCCCAAAGCTACATTCATTTCCTGAAACCCTCGACAAATAGCTAGTATCGGTACTCCGAAATCAACTGCATCTTTTATCAAGGGTAACATTGTGGCATCACGTTTGGGATCATGCTTTGTTCCATCATCACTTTCAGGGCCTCCATAATGATGAGGCTCAATATTCGAATAACTTCCTGTAAACAGAATGCCATCCAGACTTTCTAAAAGTTTTTGCCGGTGGAGTTTGTTTCCAATTGCAGGAATTAATAGAGGTAATCCATTGAATACATTCGAAATAGCAGCAATATATTTGTCACCTGCCTGATGATAATAATGGGCACCCAGTTTCTCAAAACAAGTAGATATTCCAATTAGAGGGTTATTCATAGTTAAAATTATCGTTTTAGACTCAATGCTTGCTGCAAAGCATTTGATTTGTTAGTCTTTGTATAGATATAGCACGATAATTTAAATATAAGAACAATCTCATGGCACATATAAAACCTGATCATCACAACCGATTTCTGAAAAAATATTCAGATTTAAAAAGCATAGATCTCTTAATTGCAGACTTAAATGGTGTTTTACGTGGTAAACGTATCCA
>CAJWPW010000069.1 GCA_913045415.1 uncultured Fidelibacterota bacterium
ACATTTCGCCAAAAATGGCCATGAGAGATAAAAGTGCCAACAGTGCAATATGCCCACCTGTCATGTTGGCTGCCAAACGCATGGTTAACGCGAATGGCTTCACAAAAAGTCCCATCAATTCAATGGGAATCAAAATAATATAAACGGGCCATGCCAATCCATGGGGTGCCAAATTTTTCCAGTGATTAATAAAACCGTGAGCCATGGTTCCCGCAGCCATGATCGAGAAAAATGTGATGGTTGCCAATGCTCCCGTCACATTGAAATTTGCCGTAGCAGTAACACCGCCATGAAGCAAGTTATTTAGAAAATTATGGGAATCTGATGCTGGAACACCCAGGACAAAACGATTAAATGCACCCAGGACATCAAAAATGGGAACCATTCCGATCCCATTTGCAAATAAAATAAAAAAGAAAAATGTCAGAACAAGCGGGGTCCAGGTCATAACCCATTTCGGTCCTACATTTGGCTTAACGATGGAATCTCGAATGAATTGGACAATGGCTTCAATACCATTCATCCATCCTGATGGTGCGGTCTTGTTACTGGATAAAAATTTTCTAACAGGGATAATAACAGCAATCCCAACTAATAAAGCTACAATCCATAACATTAATACATGTTTCGTAACTGAGAAATCTATCCCGAAGAGGGGTGGGATATGATAAAGAGGATGTGATATATCAGAATTGGAAACGTGGTGGATAATATTTGGTCCAACCTGTTCCATCACACTTTGAGAGGCGTGCCCGGTTTCAACTGCACTCATACTGCTATTGATTCAATTCGGTTTAGATTTAGTTTACTTCGAAATGTCTTTTACAATGACCGCTTCCAGTGCGTGAAGCCCTAGAAAAAAGCCTGCAAAACTACACATGAATGAGACAGGCTCAAAAGAATATAGTTTAAAAGCAATGAGAATTGTTACACCATAATAAACCATCTTGATCACAAATCCCGTTGCGATGGTTTTTGTGACAAGTTGAGCATCTTTTTTTGAAGCACCCAATACAAAATACATAGTTGCTACCCCAGCCAACACGGGGAGTATCCATCCTAAAAACAATTCAATTTGATATTCTGGATAAAATCCCGCCGCCAATCCAAGAATCCCTACAGAAACCATTAAACCATAAAGAAACAATTTCAACGTTTACGTGTCCAAATCGTTTTTGCTAAGTGATAAAAACCGCTAATCAATCCAATACCCAATCCCACTAAAATACCAATTGGTTTTGTTCCTCTTGATGAATCGATATACCAGCCCAATAATGTAAAAATGAGAACAGAAGCCACAAGTGTATAAGATGCAGATGCGGCTGGTCCGGATTCTTTTACAATATTCTGAAAATATTCAAGTGACCGCCCCAGATCAAAACCAGATCGACCTTTAGGATCGGTCATTGCTATGAGTTGGTATTTTCTGAATCACGTCCCACTATGTCGCACTTCCCTTCAAACTGGGCGCCATCTTCAATGAGCAATTTCCTATAAATAATATCCCCCTTCAGGATACATTTTTTCCCAAGAATTACCTGACCACCAGCTGCAATATCACCTACAACAGTTCCACCAACTCGAATATGGCTTCCTGATATGTTACCCTGAACCAAAGCGTTTTGTGCAACACGAACAGGACCATCTGTTATAACATCCCCATGAACCTGACCATAAATAATAATCCCTTCCAGAAGTTTCACCGGTCCATCAATCCTAGCATCAGCACCAATCATAGTATGAACATTTTGAAAATTGATCTTACTCATGGAGAGAAGTTAAATCTGTTGCACGGTATTCTGGGAAATAGATCAATGGGTCCATAGCAACGAATTCCTGCCAGACTTCAAAATGTAAATGCGGACCAGAAGACACACCCGTATTTCCAACAAGACCTATTACTTCACCACGAGTGACAGGATCCAACTGCTTTTTAAAATTCTGCTGATTGTGGCCATAGTGCGTAAAATAATCATCACCATGATATAAAATGAGCATGTTTCCGAATTCATAATTCCAGCCTGAATAAACAACAACGCCAGAGGCCGCGGCTAAAATAGGCTCCCCTTCCTTGGCTACAATATCGATTCCATGATGTGTCTCTGAGATAAATAACCCAGGCTTCCCCGATCGTTGTGTTACAAACCCCTGGATAGGCGCAATAGATGGAATATTCTCAATAAATGAAACCAAATTTCCAACAGTAGAGACGGCATTTGTAATGGAATCGGACACGACAGGACGGTCATCAAAATCCAAATTTGACCCAAGCGAATGACGAATTAATTTATCCATCTGTTTCATCCGTTCAAGATCCCGCATGAGTTCCAATACTTTGAGCCGTTCTGTGGCAAACTGGTCATGCCGATCCTTGATCTCTGTATAATCTGCCATTTTCGGAACGTAATAGAATAGAATACCCAAAACACACGTTAAAAGGACTACCACAGAAAAGAGTACCGTCTGAATAGCTGTTTTAGATAAATGATAAGATTTGGAACTGGACTCATCGTCCGGGATAAACATGATAGTGTATTTTTCCGGTTTCACGGGAAGTTCAGGATATAGAATTGATCAGGTCAAGAATACGTTCAAGGTCGTCATCAGAAAAATATGAGATTTCAATAGCACCACCTTTTTTTCCAGGTTTCAGTGTCACTTTTGTACCTAAAACTTCTATCAATTGATTTTCAAGTGCCTGAATTTGATGGGACTTTTTGGAGAAAATAATCTTCTTCTTTTTGGGTAGTTCAGTTGATGCCTTCACTAAAGCTTCTGCACCTCGAACACTCAGATCCTTATTCAAGATCGCCTTCCATATCTTATTCATAGCCGGCCCGGTTTTTGCCTGAAGAATGGCTCGGGCATGTCCCGCAGAAATATCACCTTTTCTTAAACTTTTTCTAATGTCCGGCGGTAATTTCAATAATCGAAGTGAATTAGAAACAGTGACTCGCTTCTTCCCAACGGCTTTTGCGATAGCTATGTGAGACATTTCAAATTTGGAATTCAATACAGCATATGCTTCCGATTCTTCCAACGAATTCAGGTCTTCCCGCTGAATATTTTCAATCAATGCCATTTCCATCATTTCAGCATCATCTTTAACGGTAATCACATATGCAGGGATGGTTCTTTTTCTGCATTTTTTCGATGCGCGCCAGCGACGCTCACCAGCAACTAATTCATAACCATCTTCAGTATCCCGAACTGTAACGGGAGTTAATACACCTTTTTCCTTGATTGATGCAGCTAATTCTTCCAGGGCTAGTTCATCAAAGTCCCTGCGGGGCTGGTTTGGGTTCGGACGGATTTCTTTTAATGGAATCTCCGTCACACCCGGTTTTGTAGCGACTGGCTTTTTACCAGGTTTTTTCTTCTGTTCCGCTTCCGGGCGAATCAGGGCTTCCAAGCCTTTTCCTAATCTATTAACTGACACGTTGGAGTATTTCCTCTGTCAAACTCATATAATTTCTGGCACCGGTTGAATTAGCATCATATAAAAGGGCTGGTTTTCCAAAACTCGGTGCTTCACTTAATCGGACGTTACGATGAATGAATGTTTTAAACAATTTATCCTTAAAAAAACCATTTACTTCTTTCACCACTTGTTTGGATAAATTCAATCGACTATCATACATGGTCATTAAGATACCAGCGATCCCCAATTTTTTATTCAAATGACGTTGTACCAACCGAACTGTATTCAACAATTGGCCCAACCCTTCCAAGGCAAAATATTCGCATTGAATTGGGATTACCAGTGCATCGGATGCAGTAAGCGCATTGATCGTCAGTAGACCCAATGATGGCGGACAATCAATAATAATGATTTCATAACTTTTCTTAATATTTTTCAGCACTTTCTTGAGCTGGTATTCCCGAGCCATGATGCTTACAAGTTCAATCTCGGCCCCTACAAGGTCGTTAGTTGAAGACACAATATCCAAATGTGAAAAAGATGTTTTGGTAATGGCATCTTTGATTCCATCACCTTTTATTAGGACATCATAAATTGACCCATTTGTCTTTTCGAAAAGATCCGACAATCCTGTGGTTGCATTAGATTGGGGATCTAAATCTATGAGAAGTGTACGAACCTCTGAAACTGCCATACTCAATGCGACATTGACTGCGGATGTGGTCTTTCCCACACCTCCTTTTTGATTTGTGAATGCTAATACGGTAGCCATAATAAATATGAAAAATTCGGGCAAGCAATTTAGGGTTGGATTCAGATTCGTTTGAGTGGTTTTTAGCCAGAAAGTACGACAATGTCCACTTATTTCTAAAAAATAATACAACACATGCAATTGGGTCATGCTGCATTATAAAATATAGTCGCATTTTTTATGGTTGAAATAAGTAAAGCAAAATGGGTTTTTATAAAATCGTAGAATATTTTCTCAAATCATTATAAAAAATAATTTTAGAGGCGGTTAACAATTTGTGTTGATAATAACTTTTTTGCATCGCATCTTTACCCGGTTGTTTTAGTATTTCAGAGGTTGGATGTTTAATCTAAAAAACCATTCTTTATTTATCTTAAATTTAGAATTCAATAATCAAAGAAATTTTAGACTAAAATAATGAAAGCACTTGTAAAAAAATCTCCCCAGCGTGGGATCTGGATGGAAGATGTCCCCATCCCAAATTGCAGCACCAATGATGTAAAGATCAGAATCACCCACACCGCCATTTGTGGAACCGACCTCCATATTTATAAATGGGATGAATGGGCACAACGTACTTTGGAAGTCCCACTCATCACTGGACATGAATTTTGCGGCATTATTGAAGATATTGGTCCCGGTGTGACACATTATAAACCAGGAGATCGCGTTTCCGGTGAAGGACATATTACCTGTGGCTATTGTAGAAATTGCCGAGCCGGAAAAACCCATCTATGCCATAAAACAATCGGTGTCGGGATTCATTGCGACGGCGCATTCGCCGAATATTTAGTCATCCCGGAATCCAATGTGTGGCCTATTCACGAAGATATTCCTTCCGAGATCGCCGCCTTTTTCGACCCATTTGGAAATGCCACACACACAGCGCTATCTTACGAAATGGTTGGGGAGGATGTGCTTATCACTGGTGCCGGCCCCATAGGGATCATGGCGGTGGCGATCTGCAATTTTGTCGGAGCGCGGAATGTGGTCATCACCGATGTAAATGAATACAGGCTCGATCTTGCTCGAAAGATGGGCGCAACCAGAGCTATCAACGTCTCCAAAGAATCCATAAAGGATTGTTACCCAGAATTGAATATGGTTACCGGTTTTGATGTTGGATTGGAATTGTCTGGAAATCCCCAGGCATTCAAAAGTATGCTGGGGCACATGTACCATGGCGGGCGAATTGCATTGCTTGGACTTCTTCCAAAATCCACCCAAATTAATTGGGATGATGTTATTTTCAAGGGACTGCATATAAAAGGGATATATGGACGTGAAATGTATGAAACTTGGTACAAAATGACCCAAATGCTCCGAAGTGGGTTAGATATTTCACCGGTCCTTACTCATGAATTATCCGTGGATGATTTCCAAGATGGATTCGATATTATGGAATCGGGGAATTGCGGAAAAGTTGTCTTGAAATGGTAATTATAACTACATAGATGGATAGGTGCATTGATAAATATTCAATCAACCAATCAGTCAATCATTCTCAACTATTTCATCAGATACTTGTGCAACTTTTTCTTCGATGAGCCAACTTGCAAAAGAATTTATAGCAGACAAATACGAAGCAATAGTTCGTTGACTATAATTTTGAATAACAAGTTTTTGTTTTGCATATTTTAATAACTCAGCTTTTAGCATAACAATGCGGTTAAAACGCAATAATATATTCAAGATTAAACCCGCTAAACGCAATAATTGTGTTTAGCAAGACGTTCATTCGCAATCCGCTTCGCTACTTGCAAATGAATGTGGTGCGCTGGGCGATGCCCTTCTTGCCCGCAAAGCGGACGGCGAAGAACAGCACTGTAAAACCAATAGAATTATTGAGAATACTCAAATTCAACTGTCTTTACAGCGCACCACGTTAGCTGCAACCGAAAAATAAAGATGAAACAACTTAAATATTTTTCTACAATAGTAATTCTCATTTTAACTATTTCCTGTAATAGTCAAGATCCATCAAAACAAAAAAAAGGTAAAAAACTTGAGGACAATAATAAGGAACTTTTTTTCGACAATAGAGTCAATAAACCAATTGGTGACGACCGAGATATAGTTACAAATGGATTGTTAGATAAAGACGGTAATATGTGGTTTACTACATTAACTGAAGGGGTATATAAAT
>CAJWPW010000070.1 GCA_913045415.1 uncultured Fidelibacterota bacterium
TTTATCGATGTAGGATTATTTTGGGATCGATTGGATGAAGTATCGAACCTGATTGGTTCCACCTTTAATTCAAGAACCCTGGCTGATGGTGGTGTGGGCCTGAGATTGAAAACGGATATTTTTGAAAAGGATCTTTATCTCAGAATTGATTTGCCATTTTTCATCCATGATAATAGTGGATCAAGATTTGATAAAAAGAATTGGATCATCAGTTTTCAACGAAGTATATAATGAAAATAAGGTCTGTCAATTTAAAATTTTACGACGCCCTTTCATTTTTAAAATGTAAACAAAGTAGAGTAATAAATCCGGTTATATAAAATTGATTGAATTTCTGACGAGAGTTACTAAATTTGCGTGTTCGAAGTTTCACAAAAATTTTAACCAACCGATATTTTTTAATAAAATTAATCAGGAGATATAATTGTGATTAAAAAGCTAACACTCCTTTTAGTACTACCCTTTTTTAGCGTTTCCCTTTTCGCACAGGATGAAGAACTTTGCCCTCCAGTAGGGCTTACAGTTTTTGGAGGGAATCAGGAAAACATAATCGCTTGGGCTGAACCCATTGGCAATATTGGTTGTGGTGATTTTCCCGTTAATGAACTCCCATTCTCACACGCAAGCACCAATGCAGGCATGGGTGACGACTGGCCCGTTGCCGGTTCCCAGGGTGAAGATGTTGCTTATACCTTGAATGTGGGTGAAGCAACAACATTTGATTTTACACTTTGTAATACTCCAACAGACTATGATACAAAGTTAGAGATATTCACAAATGATCAGGATTGTATTACACCGGTTTCAACTGGTAATTATAATGATGATGATTTCACTAACTGTCCTGAATACACTGCGCCCTATCCTCCCAGTGGATTGTGGGCTGTTACCCTCCAACCAGGGCAATACTACGTTGTTGTTGACGGTTATGGTGGTGCAACGGGAAACTATGAAATTTCTATAAGTGTAACCGGTGGTAGAAACAATGGTGGGTACACCAATAACTCAGTTAAAACAGCTTGGCCATTAGAAATTGAAAAAATGCAGGATCTTGGAGTTTCGCAAAATGAGATTGATGTATATACTTCAATTGTGATGGATCCGATCCGTTATGCCGTGCAGAACTCCAATACCCGTGATATTCCGGAAGAATGCGGGACATTTTCAACTTATCGTGTTTATAATGCAACCGATAATTCTGTAATTACTGAAACAACAGATTTCAGTTACACACATGGAGACCTCACAAATGGGACGGAATATTGCTATTATGTAACAACGGTTTATGATGAGGGCGAGTCCGAACAAACAGATACAGAATGCGGAACACCAAACACTTTTGATCCCATACCGCCAACAAATGTTTATGCTGAAGTGTGGGACGAAGAAGTAAGTCTTTATTGGACAGCTCCTGAAGTTACCGAACTTGGTATCCCGTACTATGAAGGATTTGAAGAAGGTGGCTTACTGGATCTATGGTTGGTGGATGGTGATAACTGGGTCTATAATGATTTTTCCGGTAATCCGACGCCTTGTATGCAATTTAATTGGAGCCCATCAGTTCAAGATTATGACCAGAGTTTGTATGCACCTACAATTCCTATTGGAGAGCTCACGGATGTAACAGTGGGTTTCGATTTTGAATTCGATAATTGGTCTCCTACGGGTGCAGAATTTCTTTCTATTGAGTACAAAACAGGTACTGATGCCACTTGGAATGTTATAGAATTATTTGATAATTCCGGCGAAGATTTTACATTTGTCAACTTCAGCTACGATGTGACCGGTTTAACCGATAATATCCAAGTCCGCTTTCATTGTTATGGAGCTACAAGCTTTGACTTAAATTGGTATTTGATCGATAATTTTTCTGTTACATCGGACGGCAGAACCAGTCGTAATGAATATGATTTTCTCGGGTACAATGTTTACGTTGATGATGTCATGGATAACGAAGATATATTTGACACTACCGGATATACCTTTTATGGTTTGGATAATGAAATATCCTACACCTTTGGCGTGATATCCGTTTATGAAGGCGCAGCAGGTGAAGATAATTATCAAAGTGAAATGATTACGGTAGATGCACAGCCTGTCTATGTTTTTGGTGATGTTGTTGGAACCATTACAGATCCGAATGGCGCAACCTTAGATAGTGTAATTGTATCTTCTGGTGGCGCATCTGATACCACAGGAACGGACGGGACATTTACGCTTTGGAATTTGGATGTTGGGACCAACTCGGTAACGGCACGTCGTTCAGGGTTTTATACGTCAAACGAAGATGTGGAAGTTCTTGCCCAAGCAGATCCAACTCTACAAGATTTTGTCTTGAGCCCGGATATGCCATCCCCCGTTGGTTTGAATGCAACAGCACTTGATGAGCAAGTTTACCTTCAATGGCGTACACCAGGCGGTCAAACTCTATATGATATGGCTTATTATGATGATGAATTGGAAGCTCAAATTGGATGTGGCGGTCAATGTCAATTCGGTGTTCGTTTTACTCCACCCAACTATCCTGCTATGCTCAATGGCTTGGTTCTATCCTTCATGGGCGGTGCAAGTTCAGTGGGTGCTGCAGTAGATGTTTACTTAGATCCAGATGGATTGTTAATGGGACCTGTGGGGGATCCTATTAATTTAGTGCCGAGCGCTGATTTTTCAGCCCCCGCTGAATTAATTCAATTTGAATTTGATGTTTCCGGCGTAGGAGTTGAAGTCACAAGTGGTGATATATATATAGTTGTGAATGAAAATAACTCAGGATTTATGGGAATTGCTAATGATGTTGAACCGCAGTCTCCCGAATACTATGACAGGAACTGGGTCTCAACCGGTGCTGAATGGGCCACTATTTTTGACATTGTTGCTGGTGATCCAGGCCTGACAGGTGATTTTGGTATCCTTGCTCAATTCATGGGGGCTCCCGGGCGTGGACAATACACCATGACAGCTACAGGTGATGTTATTGAAGATAGGCCTGTATCTGTTGGCCAGTTTGCCAATTATTCGGATATTGCTATAACCGAATCTGAAACAGAAAATCCAGATTTTATGACACAGTTGGATGAACCCTATGTTCCATTAAATCCATCCCCATCAAATGTTGATAGAGATGACCTGATTGAGTACAGAGTCTATGAAGTTGATACCGATGGGTCAGAAACATTTGTTGTTGCAACAGAGGATACATTTGCAACTGTAACCGCAAGCCCGAATTATTTGGAATATTGCTATAATATTTCAGCATATTGGGCGACGGATAACTATGGTGATTTAGAATCCAGACATTCCAATGTTGCTTGTACAGTTCCATATACTTTAGGTGATGCAGACTTTGATAGTGAAGTGAGTATCAATGATGTACTAGAGGTTGTGGATTTTATACTTGAAGAAGATGTACCAACGGAAGACCAATTCAGAAATTGTGATATAAATAGCGATGAAGAAATCAATATTGCAGATGTTGTCATGATGGTTGATATCATTTTTGGTGGAACAGGCAGAGTTGTTGGATTTGATGCAGGTGAAATTGCCTACATCGATCTCAAGACTGATTTCAAAAAATCTTTATTGACCTTTGAAATTGAATACAACGGTCCAGTTCGCGGGATTGAATTCGAACTTAAATTTGATCCTACTATGGTAAATGTTATGCCACCTTCCTTGTTGAATTTCCAGGAAAATGTCATGATCTCTTATACTGAAAAAGAGCCTGGAATATTGAAAGTGCTTGCTGCTGATCTACAGGGTGGGCATATTGAAGCAACAGATAATTCATATATGTCAATTCCGGTTGAATTCATGGGAAATGAGCGCGAGAATTCTTTTGTAACTCTTGAGGGTATTAAATTAGCTGGTGCAGATGGAAGCCTTATTAACACAGTTGCTCGGACGAATTCTTCCGAAGTGAAAGTAATCCCTGGAGCATTTGCACTCCATCAAAATTTCCCGAATCCGTTTAACCCTTCCACAGAGATCAGATTTGATCTACCTGAAGCGGGAAATGTTAATCTTGCTATCTATAATCTAATGGGACAAAAGATCCGGACGCTTTCTTCTGATAATATGACACCAGGATACCATGCCATTATTTGGGATGGTACCAATGATATAGGAAGCCAAGTTGCAACAGGTATGTATTTTTACTCAATTCAATCAAGTGAATTTCAAGCTACGAAAAAAATGTTGTTCTTGAAATAAGTCTTAACAAAACGAATCCGGAAAAGCCCTCGTAGAAATACAAGGGCTTTTTCGTTTTATTGGAACTCCAGAGATCGCTCAGCATTGAAAAACAAAACATGAGATGAATAAAATGAAACAATTATTAACTTCTATTTTATGGATTGGAGTACTAAGTGCTCAAAATACAGTTTTACAGCAATTCAGTAAAGCTTTTGCGGATGTGGCAGAATCTGCAAGACCAGCGGTCGTAACAATTATAACAGACAAAGTGATATCACTAGAACAATATGAGAATTTTGGTTTCTTTTTCTATCAGCCCAACCATCCTAGGCAAAAAGAATTCAAGACCAATGCCCTGGGTTCGGGCGTAATCATTGATGCAGAAAATGGATACATAATAACCAACAACCATGTGGTGGATGAGATGGACGGCATCCGGGTAAAATTAATTGATAAACGGGAATTTGATGCAACCATCATAGGTACAGACCCAAAAACAGATCTTGCAATTCTCCAGATAGATGCTGATAATCTTAATGATATTAAACTTGGTAATTCCGATAAAATTCGAGTGGGCGAATGGGTCTTAGCTGTAGGCAGCCCCTTTTCAGAAAATTTAAGTCACACCGTAACGACGGGGATAGTATCTGCCCTGGGAAGAAGTAATATCATGAATTCTCAAAGTTATGAAGATTTTATTCAAACAGACGCTGCCATCAATCCAGGGAACAGCGGCGGTGCCTTGTTGAATATGGAAGGAGAGTTGATTGGCATTAATACAGCCATAGCCACGGGTGGATATGAAAAATCAAATCGCGGCGTGGGATTCGCCATTCCATCCAATATGGCAAGCCGGGTCATGAGAGATCTCATTGATAAAGGGTTTGTCACGCGGTCCTGGCTGGGTGTGTTCATTCAGGAATTGGATAATGAAACCGCCCAAGCTTTAGATATCAGTACCCGTAATGGTGCGTTGATCACCGATGTGGTTGAAGGCAGTCCTGCAGAAAAAGGGGGTATTCAGGAGGGCGATGTAATTGTTGCATTCAACGATGAACCCATTGCAGATCCTGCTAATTTAAAAAATGTTGTTTCTTTAAGTTCTCCAAACAGTTCAAACCGGGTAAAGGTAATCCGGGATGGTTCTCCGAAAACTGTGAAAGTAGTCCTAGAGGAACTGCCTGATAACCCTCGGCAATATGCAACCAGTGAAAGGGTTAAGTCAAATGAGTTTGGTTTACAGCTGAAAAAAATCACTGATTCTCTCAAAGAAAAATATGATCTTAAAGAAAATGGTGTTTTGGTTGTTACTCGAATTGATCCCAATGGAGAAGCGTATGAAAAAGGAATTCGTGAGGGAGATATTATAAAACGCGTGGGTACTGAAAAAGTAACTTCTGTTAAAAACTTCAATCGATTGGTGGAACAATCCCGTGAGAGGAATGCTATACTTGTGTTGGTAAAGAAACCAAATGGAGGTTCCAGGTTCTATACGCTTAATTTTAAATAACTAAAACAGTGCTTAATAAAAGACGCCCTTCGGGGCGTTTTTTATTTATAAAACAACCGTGACTATCTTTACTGAATTGAGATAATTTCCCCGTCACATTTTGATTAATATTTTTCCAATATCATGAGCATTAAAAAAGTAAATACCAAAGTTGATTTCATTGCGGCAGAGCATGATATCCTGAAATTCTGGGAAAAGAACGGCATTTTCGAAAAACGTCGGAAACAGAATAACGGAAAACCCAAATGGAGTTTTATCGATGGTCCTATAACTGCCAATAATCCCATGGGTGTACACCATGCCTGGGGTCGATCCCTAAAAGATATTTATAATCGTTATAAAGCAATGTGCGGTTTCGATCTTCGATATCAAAATGGATTTGATTGCCAAGGGTTATGGGTAGAGATTGAAGTTGAGAAAGAATTAGGCTTTAAGTCCAAGCGCGAGGTTGAAGAATACGGTATTGAAAAATTTGTCACTCTTTGCAAAGAGCGTGTTGAGAAATATTCGGGAATACAAACCGAACAATCTAAGCGACTCGGATATTGGATGGATTGGGATAATTCCTATTACACCATGTCCGA
>CAJWPW010000071.1 GCA_913045415.1 uncultured Fidelibacterota bacterium
GTACGGGTTTGTAACATCCATAATCGGCCATCCTGAATAGTGAATTCAATATCCTGCATATCAGAATAATGGACTTCTAAGTTATTCCGAATCTCGGCAAGTTGCGCATATAGCTCTGGCATAGATGATTCTAGTGAAGGAAGGTTCTGAGTTTCAGATGTTTTTGTGTCTTCATTTAATGGATTCGGCGTTCGGAGCCCAGCAACAACATCTTCACCCTGTGCATTGGATAGCCATTCCCCAAAAAAAATATTTTCTCCCGATGCAGGATTTCGGGTAAACGCTACACCTGTTGCAGAACTTTCTCCCATATTACCAAAGACCATAGCTTGAACATTCACTGCCGTTCCCCATTGGTCTGGAATATTTTCAATCCGGCGATAACTGATGGCACGGCTTCCATTCCAACTTAAGAAAACAGCCTTGATACCGCCCCAAAGTTGTGCCATGGGGTCATCAGGGAAATCATTATCCAGTGTTGTGCGTATCTCAGATTTGAAGGAGTCTGAAACTGTAATCCAATCATCCGCAGAAAGATCTGTGTCATCCACTAATCCTTTCTCTTTTTTGTAAGTATCTAGAATATTCTCGAGTTTTTGGCGAATACCTTCTCCATCACGAGGTTCAATACCAGCAGCTTTTTCCATGACAACATCTGCATACATCATAATAAGTCTTCGGTAAGCATCATAGACAAACCGGGGGTTATTGGTTTTTTTGATGAGTCCGGGAATGGTAGATGAAGCCAGTCCAACATTAAGAACTGTATCCATCATGCCCGGCATGGATTGGCGAGCACCGGATCGCACAGAGAGCAAAAGTGGATTAGTCTCATCACCAAAATTTGAATCCATAATGGCTTCAACTTTTGAAAGAGATTCTTGGATTTGGGAATCTAATTCATCAGGAAAATTGAGATCATTTTTGTAATAATGTGTGCAAACATCGGTTGTGATAGTAAATCCGGGAGGGACTGGAATTCCCAAGTGGTTCATTTCAGCAAGATTGGCTCCTTTCCCTCCGAGTAGATTCTTCATTTCAGCTGTACCATCGGCTTCGCCGTTTCCAAAAAGATAGACGTATTTCACTGGTTAATTTCCTTTATATGTATGTAGTTATTTAAGTTAAAGTAGGCTAAAAGGCGGGGGAAAAATATCGTATTTCTTTTAGGTTTCCGTTTTTATCATAGAAGAACCATTTATCTACCATTTTTCCATTTCGGTAGGCACCTTGCATTTCTTTTCTTGTTCTTTCGTGATCCCACCAACTGGCCCAGGTTGCATCTTTTTTCCCGTTGGCATAGAAGCCTTCTGTAAGGCGACCATCTGAGAACCATGCTGTCCATTTTCCTTCTTTTGTTCCTTCGGTAAATGTGCCTTCTTGGACTTTTTCAGCATTTTCATTCCAAAATAACCAAAGCCCATCGGCGGTACCGTTGGCAAGATTTCCCTCTTTTTCTTTTGTTCCATTTTGATAGAAAAATGTCCAATGGCCATTCATAATACCTGAGTCGTAGTTCCCATGAGATTTGACATGTTCATTATCATGCCATTCCGTCCATTGACCATGCATTTTACCATTTTTATATCCACCTTGTTCTTGCTTTCCACCACTCCAGGGAAGATCCGGTTCCGGCTCGGGAACATCCACCAGAATAATTTCTGGAACATCTTTGCCACTGGGGAACCATTTGACCCATTGACCATCTTTCTTACCTTCCTGGGTGCGGCCGAGAAAAAGATAGTCCAATTCCTGATTTTCCTGAGTGATGATTCCTGTAAACGGTGTATCTTCCCCTAATTTATAGAAAATGGATTCACGTTCAACAAGATCTTCCAATGCGATTTGTTCCAGCCCTGATCCAAAATCAAAATCAAAATCTTTAATGCGCTTTGTGTTCCAATACGTCCAGACACCATCTGGTAACCCATTCTTAAAATAACCTTCGCGCTGCATAACACCATCTTCATAATAATAGGTGGTAAGACCTTCACGAATCCCACCTTGGTGAAAACCCTGTTCCTTAATCTGATCACTATTGGGATACCAGATAGCCCATGGGCCCTCTGGCTTATCTGATTTATAACTGGTCATTGTACTGCGATAACCATTTTCCCAATAAGTGCTGGGACCATCTAATCTTCCATGCTTGTAAAATTTTTCTTCCTGTTTTTCTTCAGGAGTCAACCACACTGTAGATCGACCATCTCTTTCGCCACCGGAAAATGTGACTTCTTCTGCAACGGAACCATCTGTAGCAAAATATAGCCAAAGCCCATCTTGCTCATCATCCAGATAATTTCCCTCTGATTGCTTTACGCCTGTATCGTACCACCAGGTCCAAATACCATTTTTTCTACCATCGATATAATGCCCTTCCATCTCTTTATTGTCATTGAGATACCACCACCAGTTCCAGAGTTCTTCATCATTTTCTGCTTGATAAGTCCCTCCGTTGTAGGCCCATGTCCCATTCGTGAATGTCAGATTGTGATCATGTTCAAACCACCAGGCCCATTTCCCATGAGAATTCCCCTTATGGTAGGTTTGTTCCATGTGCAAGTGTCCATTTGAATACCAGTATTTATAACTGCCATCCACTTTACCCATGTCAAATTGCCCTTGTTCTTTTAAGGTACCATCTTCGTACCAAAGTGACCAGTCACCATGTTTTTTCCCACGATAATAAACACCTTCAACTTCTTTTTGACCATTGCCATACCATTGCACCCATTGACCATCCCGTTTTCCCGATGAAATCCGTCCCAATAGTAGATAATCCTTGATTCCACCTGTCTCAATTACCATTCCAGTGTAGGATTTATGTTGCCCTATTTTATAAAATATTCCATCGCGTTCTTCAAGTTCGGCAATGCGAACTTGATCTAATCCAGTTCCATAATCAAAAATAAAATCTGTTTCACCATTGGGATGAAAGTAGTTCCATATTCCCTCTTGTTCATTATTCCTAATGACACCTTCCCGGTCTTTGTTGCCATTATCATACCAAATTGTAATTTTTCCATCAATAACACCATTAACAAAAGTTTCTTCTAATTTTTTATGATCTGCATTATTCCACTGTGTCCAGATGCCATGTTTTACATCATCCCTATAACTGCCTTCTTCGTCTTTCACCCCATCGGGTCGCCACCAGATCCATTGACCGTCTTTTTTACCGTTGGAATAATTTTCCTGCTGTTTCAGCGTACCATCTTCGTACCAAAGCGTCCATTTATTATTTTTATTGCCCTGGTTATTCTCGCCCTCAGTTACCTTGTAATTATCAACATTCCATTCGAGAAAAGGGCCGTGCTTGATACCTTTATCATAACTGATTTCTTGTGTTTTTCGTCCGTCATCTGCCCAATAAGTCCATTTATTATCTAATTTGTTATTGGCATATTGCCCTGATTTTTCCTTAATAATGCCATTTTCATACCAGGAAGTCCAACTGCCATTCAACTTTCCATTTCCGTAAGTAGCCTGGAATTTTTTATTGCCATTTTCATACCAGGAAGTCCAGACGCTGTCCCGTTCCCCATTGGTAAATTTCCGTTCGGATTTTTTAGCGCCATCTGTAAACCATTGCAGCCAGAGTCCTTCCTGCTGACCATCGTGAAATCGCGTTTGTTCTTTTTTGATCCCTGTGTTATAATACCAAATCCAAAGCCCTTCTTGTTTTCCGGCTTCGTAAGTGCCTCCATCGGTTTTATTACCGCTATCATTCCATCGAAATATGGTACCGTCTAGTTTTCCACTTGTATAATTGGATTCTTCTTTTCGATTGCCATTTATATACCAAGTGGTCCAGAGTCCATCCCGGTTACCACCAGAATAAGATCCTTCCATTTTCATCTGGGGGGGATCATAAAATGTATCACCATCGATATCAAGAATAACAGTCTCGGTAGAATCCCAAACACCGTTGCTTTCACCATCGTCCTGGGTGTTGGGTTCATCATCTTCACCGTAATCTTGATACACCTCGCCCTCATACCAGAATGTCCAGAGTCCGTCCCGAACACCATTGGCATAATTGCCTTCAGTTTGAAGTGCCCCACTGGGGTAATTTGTCTTCACTAATCCATCGTTTTGGGCAAGAGCCATCGACGACAGAATGATAAAAATAACCAGTATTTTCCGCATGGTCAATTCCTCATTGTCAGAGTATGAATAAAGTGAGGTTTTTTGGATGAAGAGTTGATTCATCCCCCTCTCGGATACCTTTTGTCGTAAAAGTTAAGACAACGAAGCATTAAAGTCAAAAAATTGTGAAAAAAGATCAATCACCCTTATTTAGACGAATCCAGAAGCTTTGGCCGAACTTATCATTGAGATTAATAAGCCCTTCATTGGAGTTATTTGTTCCTAAAAATGAAGTTTCAGTCTCGAATTTATTATTGGTCCGCAGGTAACCACCCCCATCACGGCCGTTGCCAAGATATGTAGTCATTTTCCCAAATTGGTTATACGTACGGAAATACCCGCTCCCAAGAAAACTCCCAGTTTCCCCGACAGCATCGTACACACGTAATTGACCGGAACTGTCTGCTCCTGTGCCGATGTAAACCGTTTCCTGCCCATCAAAATTATAAGTCCGTAAATACCCGCCGCCACTGGATCCAGTCCCCAAAAATAAGGTTCTTTCACCAAATTGGTTATAAGCCTGATAGTATCCTTCCCCAAGATATGATGATGTTTCACCTTCATTATTATAAATACGAAGTTGCCCGGCATGGTCAGATCCTGTACCGAGATAAGATGTCTCTTTTCCGGAATTATTATAGGTCCGGATGTACCCGCCACCCATTCTACCTGTACCAACATAGGCCGATTCATCGCCATTGCCATTGTAAGAGCGCATATAACCACCGCCATCTTTACCCGTACCAATAAATAAGGTTGGCTCTCCATACTGATTATACGTTTGCATGTAGCCGTTGCCTAGATATCCCATGATCACACCACGATCATCTTCAATGGTTAAACTGCGAACGACCAAATGTCCCAATTCATCCGTTTTTGCACGAAATCCTAAAGTCGCAAAAATCAACAGTGTTCCTAAAACACCAATGATCATACTTTTTGGATCAATGACTTTCATAAAAGCCTCCGGGGTTTTTTGTCATTGAAATAATAATATGTAATTTACTCATATTCATAGGTCATAACCTTAACTGGAATTTTTTGATCATCGCGCCAGCGACGAATCATATCGTATTGTTTTATTTGTACTATACGACTCTTTTCATCATAAGAATATACATTTTTTTCCAGCACTCGTTCTTCACCGTCTAAAATTACCTCTATGTATGGCCGGCCCCTATGATCCAAAAGCATCTCTTTTTTTGAAATAAGTTTTAATGTAGAATCGGCAAGATACTCGTAATATTTAAAATTATCATCATCAAAAATATCAGTTAGTGTTTCTTCGATCACTCCGTTGGAATTATATATTGTAGATTTTGTACGCCGCCCCAAAATATCATATTCATAAGCCTTTGAGCCAATGGATTGGCCTAGTCGCCCTACCGATGTTTCATGGGTCAGGTGGCTATTTTCATTATGAAAATAAATAGATCGAAACATAACAGAAGGGTCAAAATATTCAGCCTTTTTATGGGGTATTTTCAATGAGTCCAATTCATAGGTTGTAATTTCAAGAATATAGTTATCATACAATTCTTTGTGATCAAGGACAGTTCCTGTGGAATCATAGTCGTAACTCTCGCCCCAGACCATTTCTCCCGCATCGGTTTTTAAAACCATCATTTCTGGATTAATTGCTTCAATTGGATTATACCGAATCCGCTTAACGAGTAACCCCTGATCATCATATTTTTGAAATTCTTTCCAATAAAGCGTATCCCCAGCACCAAAAAGTGTCGTGATCATCCGCTTTCCGGCATGATCATTTTCAAAGCGGTAGGATAAAATCATCTCCCTATCATAACTCCGCTGGAGTTTGAGTCCTTCATCGGATCCAAGGACATAAACATATTTTTCACTTAAAGGCAAGGTGTGAGTATAAACGGTACTATCCACCATAAACCCTTTTTTGTCATAGTGTATAACGATGGAATTTTTAAGTTCTTGTGTCTCAACGCCGAAGCTATTAAAAACATGGAAAAATCTGATTCTAGTGGTTTCCCCAAACAAACAAGAGACCAAGATTGGGCACAAGAGCCAAATAGAGTAATTTAGTGAAGTCCTCATCATCAAATTTTAGAGAGTGAAACGGGATAATTCAAATGGTCAATTTTGTTGTTTT
>CAJWPW010000072.1 GCA_913045415.1 uncultured Fidelibacterota bacterium
CCTGGTTTGATTCCCTTTCTGCAATTAATGAGATACAGTTCATCAATGATAACGATGATACATCACGGGCATCTGGGAGTATCCATTTTAGTATGATCCTTGATATTTCACCCGATTTACCAATATCACCGACTGTTGATGTTGACTATTCTCTTGGCGAAATAAGACTAGAAAACAACCAAGAAATGGTTTCTGCATCTTTTACATCTACAGTAATTGATTCTGATTCTTACAATTTCACATTTCACTGGGAATTTGGTGATGGTAACTCATCTAACGAGATTCACCCTTCCCACGAATATGTGCTATTAGATGATCATGATTACACCGTTATCCTCACCGTGGAGGATGAAACAGGACAACAAGGATGGGGAACAGCCATGATCCAAGTTGATCCAGGAGAGTCATCATTTCCACTTACGTTAAATTTTGTAGGAGACATTATGATGGGACGGCAATTTGAGGAAGAAGGTGGGATTATTTCAACTCTTGGTGTTAATGCTCTGTACGAACCTACATACGACATTCTTGGCCTGGCAGCGGATGTAACAGTTGCAAATCTTGAAATTCTTCTTTCAGACCAAGGGTATCCCCACCCTACGAAGGGCATAGTGTTCCGCTGTGCTCCTGCGAATGTGGGTGGACTGATCTATGCCGGTATTGATGTGGTTTCTCTGGCAAATAATCACATTATGGATTATATGGAGCCCGCCATGATTCAGACACAAAACCTTTTGAGTGAAGTAGGTATTCATCATTCCGGGGCAGGGATGGATAGTTATGAAGCTTATCTACCTGCAATGATCTCGAGAAAAGGACAAACAATAGCATTTCTTTCAGTTAGTGACAGAACCGGTCAATACAATAATTATCAACCTTATCTGAATGCCGGTGAGAATAAACCCGGATTTGCTTACATGACACCTTATTATCTAAAACAGCAGATTCAGTCTGTCCGGGATATTTCAGACCTCATCGTTGTTGAAATGCATAGTGGCAGTGAATATTCCTATTCCCCCGGTGGCCATTATGATTCCTATGAGCCACCTGATGGATACGAATCAATGCGACTAAATCCGGCAAGTGAAATTGGCTTTTTGGAAGATCCGCTCATGGGCATGGAAGCTGAAGATTATTCGCCACGATTGGATCGACCCCAAATGTGGGATCGTGCGATCCGCCAATTTGCCATCGACGAAGGTGCCGATGCTGTAATTGTTCATCATCCTCATATTATTCAGGGCCTAGAGATTTATAACGGGAAAATGATCGCTCATTCACTGGGAAATTTCATTTTTGATCTGAATTACCCGGAAACCTACCCATCCATGATTCTCAATGCAGAAGCTGATGAATCTGGGTTCACAGGATATTCCATCACGCCTATTTATATTGATGATTATTTAACTGTTCCTGCCTTGGGTGAATTAGCAAATTACATTCTAGATCACATCGCCATGCAATCTCGGGAATTGGACACATATGTTCATGTGAATCCAGAATCAAATCGAGGGATAGTTGTCATGGATACGTTGGCACTTTTCAGCCAAGAATTGGATTATAGCATTTGGGATCCAATATGGAAAGAAACATTACTTGAAGGTGAACCTTACTTTGTTTCAAATCCATTATCTATTCCGAATGCAGGAAGCCTGTCAAAAATCACAGGTGGTTTTCAACCTATTACCCATTATCGTTTAGGTCGGGAAAAGATCTGGATGAAAAATTTCGAAGACGAGGGCAGTTCGCTCTGGAATTTTAATAGTAATAGTGAATTCCTTCAGGATTCTATTTTTCGTCGAGGTGAAACTGCTGCATCTCAAATACGATATGATTATGCACAGGATAACATTATAATCAATCTTGAGGACAGGATGCCCTTCAAGAATGAACTTGATCATACGATTCACGGATATATTAAAACAGAAAATGGGAAAAATGTCACTTTACAAATCCAACTTTCTGAAGGCAGATCGGGAGAAAGTTTTCTAACTGCATCCATGAATGATTCTGTTCAAGGGACAAAATTTTGGATGCCTTACTGGGGAGACGTCCCAAGCCATGAGGATGCGAATTTTTTTGATATTCGAATGAGTACAGGTATACCGGATACCGGGAAATCACAAACATGGTTTGACGATGTGGGACTGGTGGAATGGGACAGCCTACAGTCCTTTGAAGAATTTCCTATTTCTGTTATGCATCCAAATGATTTTAACTATATCCAGGTTTATGCAACTCAAACACCCATGGCTATGGCTGGTATTCAAATGACAAATACAATTATTGGTGATCTACCTTCCCTAGATGCAATTCCAAAAGCTGCGAACCCAGTCATTACAGCACCTGGGAAAGTTCATTTTTATGATGAATCAAAAGGAGCCGTAGGAAATTGGCATTGGGTTTTCATGGATCAAGTAAATGTTTATCAACAACATCCTTCCTTCCATTTCTTTGATCCCGGGATTTATGAAGTATCCCTTACTGTCACTGGACTTAATGGCGAAGCAGATACAGACTATATTACCATAGTGGCTTTATCCGGCGATGCTGAAGAATACAATCTTGGCGATGTGAACGGCGACGGCAGTTTGACCGCAGTGGATGTCCTATTGTGTGTTAATTATATAATTGGATTGGTTGACCTTGAGCCGGAAGAATTTCTTGCTGCAGATGTGGATGGAAACGGAGTGATTAATATCTACGACGCATTGCTAATCGCAGATTTGTTTAACTAATTCTCTTCTTCAGGCTCCCAATCATAATAATTAGGATCTGGGCCAGCCCCAATTAAAATATTAAAAATGTCTTCTTCCAATGATTCTATAGGTGATTCTATAATTCGTCCTAATTCTTTACCTTTTTTATAAATTATAATTGTAGGAACATGATGAATATTTTTTCCGTCTTCCAATCCATGTCCACTTTTTTTATCCCGGTCAAGTGCAATCAGATCCATTTCACCAGATGGAAATCCCATTCCATCCAAAATTTTATAAAGGCGAGGAACTTCTCTTCGGCTGTCTTCGCACCATGTCCCCAGAAATGTTTCAATATCAATTTCTTTTAAAAAATCTTTTGATGCTATGATTAATTCTTCATCACCGCCATACTCACTATATTCTTCTTCAAACCATTCCCCATAATGTCCCACAGTTAAGTCTGATCTTTGGGCAATTCCTACTATCATGGGATCACCTGTCTTTTCATCCATGGATGTTTTAAGATTTTGAGACGGTAAAATGGTTAGGGTAATCATAAAATAATAAATGAAGTTCATGGTTTATTCCTATGATTCATTAAGTAAATATAAGAATTCATTCAAATTCGAAATCACTTTTCTACCGGTTTTTGCTAATCGCTTTCTGCTCACATGACCATGTTCCACCAATACGCAATCAATGGCCATGGCTTCAGCAACTTCGCTGTCATGAACCGTATCTCCAACCATTATAATTTCTTTTGAATCATAACTAATTTCATCCATCCACGCCACGCCCAAGGCTTTTTTCCCCGTAGCATATTGATTATCGATTCCCAATATTTTGATAAAATAGTCTGATAAATTATGGTTTTTTATCCAATCAGTTAAAAAATCTTGTTTCCCAGCTGATAACACAGATTGAGATCGACCACTTTCGCGAATTTTTTTTAAAACAGATATCGAATCAGAATGTAGCTCAACACGAAAAAAATTATTTCCGTAATAAGTAACAAATTCATCCCCTGCTATATGGAATGGCTCTTTGCTAAAGTCAAAACCCACTTTTTTATAATAATCTTCAACAGGAAAAGAGAAAACATCTTTATATTTTCCTTCAGTGAGCATTGGAAGATTGCGTTTATTTAACGCCTGATTAATGGCTTCCACGCAGAGCCATCTGTCATTTAAAAGTGTTCCATTCCAATCCCAAATGATATGATTATATTTCTTCATAAAATTGGTAGGAAACTTCGGGCAGATAAAATAAAAAAGGGATAATTTTTCGGTCCCATGGAATCATTATTTATTAAAAATTTATCTCACCGGCTTTCAAAAAATCTACCTGGGAAGTCAGCCCACGATATTATGATGGTAACACCACGGCTTCCATTCCCAAAGATCAATTTGAATAAAAAAGGAATACCAGCATCTGTTCTAATCCTTTTATTCCCAAAAAATAATCAATGGCACTTTTTCCTAACCAAACGAACGAATACTGTCAATCATCATAAAGGACAAATTTCCCTCCCGGGAGGGGTTGTGGAAACGGGTGAATCACTTGAAGGTGCAGCATTGAGAGAAACCCATGAGGAGATTGGTGTGGATAAAAAAAATATACACCTGATTGGTTCACTCTCATCTTTTTATATTCCCGTATCTGGATTTGAAATGTTTCCATTTATCGGTTGGGTAAAAGCCGAACCGGAAACATCTATCCATGATAAAGAGGTAGACCGAGTATTTTCTTCTTCAATCCAGGAATTCATGCTTGATAAAACACAAAAAACTAAAAAAGATACTCTCAAAGGATTTCCAGTCAATATACCTTATTTTGATATGAACGGAGAAACAGTTTGGGGGGCCACATCCATGATCTTGGCTGAATTTAAATTAATCTTAAAGGAAATTTTATGAGTCTGGGGCAATGGTTGAATTCTTTATCTGCTGTGGATCACGGTATTTTGTTTGCGATTTTTCTTGTGGGTGTTTATTTCAGTTATGCAACGCTGGAATTCTTGATCGAATTTTATGATAACAAAAAGAAACACAGCAAATTCAGGGTTCACTTTCGAGTTACACCAGCGGCACTTATATTTTTTGGATTTATATATAGCCTTATCATCCACCAGATATTAAAGGCTATGTTCGACTTTATTCCCTGATCTATTTCTTTTTCCGCCGTGCCAATGCCATAGCTTTCCAGGCAAGATTAGGCATTTTTTCAAGTGCATTAAATTGTCCCGCACCTTTTAGCCATTCACCTCCGTCCATGGTAATCACTTCTCCATTCATGTACCCGGATTCATCCGCCATGAGATAGGATGCCAAATTTGCTAACTCATCATGTTCACCAAATCGTTTTAAAGGAACTCTCTCCATCATCTTTTTCTCAATATTCAGTCCTGGTGGAACCAATCTTTTCCAAGCACCTTTTGTAGGAAATGGCCCCGGAGCAATAGCATTGGTACGGATTCCATATTTCGCCCATTCCACAGCAAGAGATCGCGTCAGGGCCAAAACCCCACTCTTTGCACAAGCAGATGGCACTACATACCCGGAACCAGTGAAAGCATAAGTTGTAACAATATTCAAAATAACACCTCCGCCAGAATCACGCATTGCTTTTCCGGCAGCCTGGGTGCAATTAAATGTCCCTACCAATACAATATCAATAATGGTTCGAAAGGCATTTTCAGACAAATTTTCTGTGGGTGATATAAAATTCCCGGCAGCGTTATTAAGAAGACAATCAATTTTTCCGAATTTATCCACAGCCTTCTTGACCATTTCCGTTACTTGATCCGAATGACGAATATCTGTGGAAACTGTTAATATTTCCGCTCCCGTTTTATCATTGATCTCACGGGCAGCTTCATCTAAAACTTCCTGTCTTCGGCTCGTAAGCACCAAATTCGCACCTAATTCACCAAATCGTGTTGCCATGGATTTTCCCAGCCCGGTACCACCACCGGTGATGATAATTGTTTTATTTTTTAATAGGTCATTTTTAAACATATGGTTTACTCTTAACTTTAAAAAGGTTTGCCCCAACGGGTAAGTTCAATCTGCTTGATCAAATCTTACATCATAACTTTTAAATGAAACAACAGCGAAACTGAAAAATGTCAAAAGATATTGCCAAGATAAAGGCCGGGACCGGAGAAACATTACTAGCCCTGGCAACAGCTTTGGGGTTGCGGTTTGAATATCGGCAGATCTTTTTGGCCCGACCTATTGTACCTTTGAGCAATCGCGATCTTGGATTCACATTACTCTGGAGAAAGGAGAACGAAGTGAATTGGCAGAGCTGGCCAGTAATTTGCTTTAATTGTTAGCCATTATGGGCATAAGATCACAAAGAGTCAAAAAAATAATTTAAAGTAACAACTTAGTGAATCTTGATACCATTCGCGGAAGTAGCTTAATCCCCAAAGACCTCATTCACCTTCTCTTCCACTTTTTCTTCAACAATATTTTTAGTGGATTCTTTAACATCTTCAAGAGAC
>CAJWPW010000073.1 GCA_913045415.1 uncultured Fidelibacterota bacterium
CATTACAGGATTCAGAAATAGATTTCGCTGTCAAACATGTTAAGACCGTTTTATCTTCGTCGGGATTCTCGTGAGGTAATAGACCAGAATTATCAGGTAGAATCATAAAAGTGTCGGCTTTTTCTAAGAAAGCTTTCCGTAACACAGATTCATGGGTAAAATTTTCCGGGATGTGATGGATATCAAGCCTTTCGTACCCTGTTGTAGCACGTTGAATGATATCACGGTCTGTTTCGTTAACCAATATAACAATATCGGTTGCATCAAGGTTGGCATCAATCAGTTTCAAAATCGATGGAACATATGAATTCCATCCTGCAATGACCAAATGGCCGTTAAATTTACTTTCGTCCAAGGTATCATCTCCTGTTAGTCGTTTTGCAACCAATACGGATGCAACAGCACCGCCAAGTAATGTGACGACGCCAAAGTTTAAAAGCATGATTATAATTGTAAGAAATTTTCCTAGATGGGTTACCGGACTCACATCACCGTATCCTACGGTAGTGAACGTAACAATCGACCACCAGAAAGTGTGGAAAAATGTATCCAACCAATTCGGTTCATCTCCACCAAAAATAAATGTTTTTCCAACTTGACCCGACACACTTTCCTTAAACATATCATATTCAATCATTGTGAGTGCCGTGGTCGATATGAATATGAGTAAAATAGACCAGGAAGCATATCGTATAAGTTCATTTTCAGTATAGAAATCTTTTAATTTTTCTACTGAAACTAGGAATGGATGAGGTTTGTGACCCTTATCATGGTCCTCTTCCTCTTCAATTGCAATTGCTTCTAAGGCCTCTATCTCTGGAAGTTTATTTAGTTTATCATAGAGTTCCTTATTGGCATGAATCACTTCGTCCAATTCGGTCGTTGAAACGTCCGGGTCTTGAAATTGATCAGGTGATGCGTTATCGTTCATTTATATATTTTTTATGTTGTCCTGCCCTAAATCGAACAGATAATGACAAAAATACTATCGAATTATTTTAGAAATAGCAAACATGAAGTTTAGAAATGATATTCTTGTATGGAATGTACATGAATCGTTTTATTTGATAACCGAATAGCTCTTACGGCTGCTTCCGCACCTGATAAAGTTGTTATCGCCACAATACCTTTTTGAATACATGATCGACCAATGGATTCTTCATCATATCGAGCTTGAGCGCCCATGGGAGTATTGATTACTAAATCAATTTCATCATTTTTTATCCAGTCAACCACGTTGGGCCGACCCTCACCTACTTTAAAAATGGATTCTACTTGGAGTCCATTTTGCATTAATTCTTTTGCCGTTCCTGAAGTTGCCACCAATTTGAAACCAATTTCATGGAGATCGCGGGCAATAGGAATCACATTCAACTTATCGGAATCATTGACGGAAAGAAAGACTGTTCCTGAATTCGGGATATTATTCCCCGCACTGATGGATGCTCGACGAAAGGATTCTCCCAGTGTATTCGATATACCCATTACTTCCCCGGTTGATTTCATTTCCGGACTTAGAAAAATGGATTCTTCCGGAAATTTATTAAACGGGAGCACCGCTTCTTTTACCGCCACATGATGGTTACAATCCCAAGCTTTTAAATCAAATTCAGACAGGTGGGCTCCTGTAGATAGTTGAGACGCAATCCGAGCCAATGGAATATTTGTAGCTTTGCTAACAAACGGGACTGTTCGACTAGCTCTTGGATTCACTTCCAAAACAAAAACTTGCCCATCCTTATAGGCGAACTGCAGATTAATCAATCCGATTACTTTTAATTCAAGTGCAAGTGCTTTGGTGATTCGGATAATTTCATCCATCGCTTCTGTTGTGATTCTATATGGTGGCAAAACGCAGGCAGAATCTCCGGAATGAATACCGGCCTCCTCAATATGCTGCATGACAGCACCGATGTGAACAGAATGACCATCGCACAATGCATCCACATCGAATTCAAAAGCATCTTCTAAAAATTCATCGATCAAAATCGGATGACCTTCTGTCACATCCGCATTCCGAGAAATATAATTAATCAATTGTTCCTTGGCGTAAACTATTTCCATAGCGCGGCCACCCAATACATAACTAGGCCTGGCTAATACCGGAAATCCAATCCGTTCAGCGACTGTTACAACCTCATCTAAAGTTCGACCCGTCCCATATTCAGGGCAAACAATTTTGAGTTTTTTCAGGATATTCGCAAATTTTTCCCGATCTTCAGCCAAATCAATATTTGCAGGTGAAGTCCCCATGATGGGAACCCCGGCACTTTCTAATGCATTGGCAATCTTCAATGGTGTTTGTCCACCAAACTGAACCAGAACACCATCAGGTTTTTCAAATTCAACAATATTTAAAACATCTTCAAAGGTCACCGGCTCAAAATACAACCGATCCACCAAATCAAAATCGGTACTCACCGTTTCCGGATTACAATTCACCATGATTGTTTTATAGCCCTGATCTTTCAATCCAAACACGGCCTGGACACAACAATAATCAAACTCAATTCCCTGACCGATTCGGTTGGGACCACCTCCAAGAATAATTACCTTTTTCCCTTTTAAGGGTTTGATCTCATTTTCTTCATCATAAGTAGAATAGCAATAAGGGGTCTGAGCTTTGAATTCAGCTGCACAAGTATCTACAACTTTATAGGAAGGTAAAATATTTTCTTTTTTCCGTAAACTTCGGATTTCTAACTCAGATTTTTTCCACAGTCGCCCAATTTGTTTATCGGAATAACCGTTTTGTTTTAACTCCCGTAAAGAAACGGTTTGGCATACATCTACCAATAATTTTATCTGATACAAAAACCAAGGATCAATCCCGGTTACTTTATTCACACTTTTCACAGTTTGACCTTCCAAAAATGCTTGACGGACTTTTAATAATCTGAAAGATGTCGCATACCGTAATGTTGACATATCCAATGAACGTGCACGATTCACATCAGGGTCTCCTTCTGCGGGTGGCTTGGGCTCCAAACCATCTAAGCCTACTTCCAGAGATCGGAATGCTTTTTGCAACGATTCCCGGAATGTTCGCCCAATAGACATAACCTCACCTACGCTTTGCATTTGCACTCCCAAATGTCCGGATGCAGATGGAAATTTTTCAAAATCAAAACGAGGAACTTTTGTAACGATGTAATCGATAGTCGGCTCGAAGGCTGCTAATGTTTCCCCTGTGATTTCATTAGGGAGCTCATCCAGAGTGAAACCTACTGCCAATTTTGCAGCCACTTTTGCAATAGGAAATCCGGTGGCTTTGGATGCCAAAGCCGATGATCGACTTACCCGAGGATTCATTTCAATCACAATCATTCTACCGTTTTCAGGGTTTACAGCAAATTGGACATTGGACCCGCCTGTTTCAACGCCAATGGTGCGCAAACATTGGATAGCCCAATTCCGCATTTTCTGGTATTCCTTATCTGATAACGTCATGGCAGGTGCTACTGTAACTGAGTCGCCCGTGTGAATTCCCATAGGATCAATATTTTCTATGGAACAAATAATGATAACATTATCTGCAGTATCCCGAACCACTTCCAATTCAAACTCTTTCCAACCTAATAAGGATTCTTCCATTAAAACTTCCGTAATAGGACTGGCATTTAATCCGTTTTCGATCAATTCTTGAAATTCATCAAAATTATAAGCAATCGATCCCCCAGTTCCACCCATAGTAAAGGAAGGACGAATAATAATGGGCAATTGCAAGTCTTGCAATTGCGATTCCGCTTCCTGCCAAGAATGGACAAACCCACCCTGAGCAGTCTCAATTCCGACAGCATCCATCGCTTCCTTAAATCGTTCGCGGTCTTCTGCTTTATCGATGGCATCCACTTGGGCGCCAATCAGTTGTACATTATATTTTTCTAAAATGCCCAGTTTGTGAAGGTCCATGGTAAGATTGAGTGCCGTTTGCCCTCCCACCGTTGGGAGAATGGCATCGGGCCTTTCTTTTTGAATAATCGCTTCAACATACGCTGGTGTAATAGGCTCAATATAAGTTGCATCTGCCAATTCAGGATCTGTCATGATAGTAGCAGGATTAGAATTCACCAGTATAACACGATATCCTTCTTCTTTTAAAGCACGAGTGGCTTGTGTACCGGAATAATCAAACTCGCAGGCTTGCCCAATCACGATGGGACCGGCACCAATAATTAAAATGGAATTTATGTCAGTGCGTTTAGGCAAAACTTATCCTACCACCAAGTTATAAATATGTGAAGTGCTTATAATATTTCTTCGTGACATAGAGCCTTCGTGGCTACTCATTTTTCATCATTCCAATAAACTGTTCAAACAAATAGCGACTATCATGGGGTCCCGGACTGGATTCTGGATGGTATTGAACTGAAAACGCAGACAATTCTTTACAGCGAATGCCTTCTGATGTATTATCATTTAAATTTACATGAGTTTGTTCAATATTGGACGGGAGCGAATCCAAATCCACTGCAAAACCATGGTTTTGGCTGGTAATCTCTACTCTACCAGACTCTAAGTTCTTGACGGGATGATTGCATCCTCGATGCCCAAATTTTAGCTTGAACGTTTTTCCTCCCAAGGCAAGGGCCAATATTTGATGCCCAAGGCAAATACCAAAAATTGGTTTTTCTCCCAATAATTCCTTCACTGTTTCAATTCCATATGTCACTGCTTCCGGATCTCCTGGTCCGTTACTTAAAAACACACCATCCGGATTGAAGTCCAATATTTCTTTAGACGTCACATGGGCGGGAAAAACAGTGACATTACATCCATGACTTTCTAGCAATTGAAGAATGTTGTGTTTTATTCCAAAATCGATTGCAGCTACTTTGTATTGACCATTTTGTATTGTTGACCATAAATAGGAATCTTTACATGTTACTTTTTGAGCTAAATCTAATCCTGTCATATCTGGCACTTGAGATAATTTTTTCTTAAGACTTTCGAGGTTGGAATCAATTGTAGAAATAATTCCATTCATAGCGCCATTATTTCGGATATGGCGTGTTAGTGCGCGAGTATCTATTTTTTGGATTCCAACAATGTTATGATCTTTTAAATAATCACCAAGAGATTGTGTCGAACGCCAATTAGATGGTATTTCTGTTGCTTCTTTAACGACAAACCCGGCGACTTGAATGCGATCTGATTCATAATCATCGGGATTCACACCATAGTTTCCAATATGGGGGACCGTCATGGTAACAATCTGTTGACAATACGATGGGTCAGTAAGTATTTCCTGATAACCAGTCATCCCAGTATTGAAACAGACTTCACCTATTGTTTCCCCATCAGATCCAAATTTTTCCCCATAAAAAAAACGGCCGTCCTGTAATAAAAGAACGACCGTTTTAGAAATTTCCATATAAAAATTTCATAAGGATTTTAAATCCAAGTCCTGATCAGGCATGATTACAAATTTATTTAAGTAAAACAAGAACTTTGCAATTAGTGAGAAGTCCGAACTTTTTTTCTGCGGCACGGATGCGTTCTGCATCCAAATTAGAGATAGTCAAATTTATGTCATCATTGCTGGCGACAGCTTCTACCAAAAGAGGATTATTGCCCACTCTTCGACGAACATTTCCATCTTCCATGGAATGGGCATAGCCCATTGGACCGCGATTGACTGATCGTGATCGTGTATAATACCTTGGTCCATAAACAAGCTTTTCATCTTCGTTAAATACTTTTGGCACCATAGCTGGAATATGATAAATATTCCTGGCATCAATGACAATTCCGGAAGTTCTTTCACTTTTGGGTGTTGCTGCTCGCGTCATTAAATAGGCTGACTGTGCAACCCCTTCACTCATGTATCCGCTAGCATCAATGAGGATTTCTGCCAGGCCAGACATATTTATCGCCAAAGCAATTGCCACTTCATTTCGCTCAAGATATTCAATTTCTCCTTGTTGGTATGCGCTACCCACCAGAGTTTTAATCCGGCTTTCAATCAACTTGTCGCTCACCATGATTTCACCAACAGTCCGACTGTCAAAATGGACTAATTTGATTAGGTCCAAGAGATTTTCCCTGGCACGAGATTTGGCTTCACCTTTGGAAAATTTTATATTTTTTTCAATCACCATCAATGCATCTGTGGATGAATTTTTCTGTAAAATATTAGCCATTCCACGGGAAACGATAACGCGGTTTGCATAATCTATGAAACC
>CAJWPW010000074.1 GCA_913045415.1 uncultured Fidelibacterota bacterium
CATTTTCCTTGGGGTCCCATCCCCAGAATCTACCCCAGGATTGATCAGCCCAAATCCCTCCCAGAATGGTTCCAAACAGAGTAAAGAAAAGAGCTATGAGGGTGATACCAAACATGTTTTTATTGATACTTTTTAATAGGGTATTATTTTTAGGATTCCGTATCGTTTGTATGAGATACAGATGCCCAATAAATCCAGCGACTACTGTTACCCCATAGCCCAGTGTAATGGTAGTAACATGGGTAGCCAACCAGAAATTAGAATTGAGTACGGCCACCAGCATCCCCAGTGTATCTCCATCCGCAGCATAACCAAAACCAATATAATGGAAAATAGCTCCGCTTAATGCTCCGACAAATAATCCCAATCCATCTCTGCGAAAATATTCAATTATAACTGCACAGACCACGGTGACAAATCCTACAAAGATAACTGACTCATATAAAGTAGACACCGGAGGACGCCCCATAATGAACATCCTGAGGTATATACCATAGGTATGATACAAAAGCCCCAGGCCAAGAAAGCCTGCGGAAATTCTCTGCAGATATTTGGACTGATGAAACATCCAGCTCAATCCTAGGAAAATAAATGCTGACAGATAAAATGCCACACTGATATAAAATAGATTCGCTTTATTCACCCAGGTTTCTTTCTTCAGAATATTGATGTCCGGTTTGCCTATGGTAATGGCTGAAATTCCTGCCTCATAATCCGTCAACGCTGAATTCATTATGTTTTCATCACCCAAAGCTCGTCCAGACAGATATTTTTCCAGAGCATTGAAGATTTTATCCTGATAGGGTGCACGAGGTCTGCCATCCATTAACTCCCAGGGGGAAAGCCAGGTTCCGGTCTCATCAAGAGGTGACGGAGGAATTAATTTTAGTGCCTGTGCATAATCATCCGAGCTGGTGTGTTGGAGTGTTAAAAGAATCATATTAAGCTCTTTATCAGATTGTGATAACTCTTCTTCAGGTTTATTCATGACCGTAAGAAACATCTCGGTTAAAGTGTGGAATTGTTTTACAAGATGTGCATAACTGACCGCTTTCCCAGGTGATGTATTAAGTTTTTCTGCAAGGAGAGAATCATTGACTTCGATAAACGGCGACAGACAACTCAGGCTATAGGTAATTTCTTTGAACCGTAGGGCATTGAAGTATATTTCCAGAAACTGCTTTTCAAAAATGGTACGAGATTCGTCCGGTTTATTGTAGAATTCGGTAACTAATTCCAACTGTTCTTTGAGTCCTAGAATCACCTCATTAAAACTATATTTATGCTCATTGGTCCATTCCAATCTCAGGCTGGCAGTAACCTCAGGATTCCGGATATTAAATACTTTTTTTTCCCCTCCTTTCTCAGGATTGAGTATCAGATCAAAAATCCAGTCAATAGCAGACAGATTTTCGTGTTTCAGCGACCGTTTTCCGTAAAATGCCAACAGCTGATTCCGGGCATAAGTATCAAGAGGTTTGATGCGGCCTTCATCTTGAATAGGAAAATTCCTCACTTCAAAATCTCTGCCATATAATGAAGGAAGAAGTAGGAAAATAGAAAAAATTAATCTTAAATAAAGGTTCATCATTCAGCAACCCTGGGATTTTTCTGTAGAAGTTTCGGAATATTTTTCAATAAATGCAGGAGCAGTCCGATGCTCATAATGATACTTGAAATATAGGGGAATGACCTGCCATAATTTTTTACCGCTGCCAGCACCGTTGCTTCTCCTTCCGGGCCCTCAATAAATGACGATTGAAAAAAAGTGTATCCTTTATGGCGGAGTGGTTCATTCATCTCTATCAAAACTCTCCTGGGGATACCATTTTCAATCAAGTTAACTTCCGAACTGTAACTTTTTGCTATGCCTGTTCCGGTATGCATTACTTTCTTAAAATCCAATAGTTCAATTGCAAAGGGAAGGTATGTTCGTTTCCTCCGAATGATAAATTCATAATTCTGATTATTTATGACCGCAGTTTGTGGCACAGATTGTCCAAGGAAGAGGCCATAAATTCCATCGCTACTGGATCCAGAATTTGTAATCCGATAGGTAATCCCAGGACGATTTCGGCTATTTTCTTTTTCCGACTTTAACCCTCTCAACATAAAATTTTTCAACATACCCTTATAATGAATTCCTGCGGGTGCAGTACGTTTTAAGGGTTCGCAATTTCTAAGATAGCTGATAATCTCAATATTAAAATTTAGGTTTTCATGGGATAAAATATTTCCCTTTCCCAATATGGGCTGATCAAAAACTGTGTATTTATCCACTCTCTCGTTTGAAGTATTAATAATAGTCAGTTCCATATCATGATAGTCATCAACACGATTTGATTGAGCCCCTTCTTCAATTACCATGTTTCCCTCTGAACTAAATATTGCTGTGAGCCCTCCACCTATAAGAAGGAGAAGTGCTCCAATATGCATAATAAGAACACCAATTTTTTTAATTTTCCACAGATTTTGTTTAAATAAAACCATGAATGTGAGATTTGCCAGCATAATAATCATGGTAATTCTACCGCCCGGAACAGGAATGACACTGCCCAACCAGGTAATGTTAGCCGAAAAATATTTCTGCTGGGATGCATAAAGACCAATATCCCGCTGGGCAAGGGTGCCAAGAACAACCAGTACCATAAGCCAAATTATTGTGTAGACAAAAATTTTGGGACTGCTTACTATTTTAATGATCTGTTTCATTGGTTACTATTTTCAAGTTTTATGGATAAACAGAAAATTTTAAAATCTTTCTCTGATTCCAATATACCATCTGCACTGGCATTTAGTTTAATGAATAGAGTACTGGACTTCAGTGAAACAATAACCGTAAGAAAAGCAGACTCCTTTTTTTCAAAATTGATCAGCCTAAATAATTGATAAGTTCCAAGTTCACTCACCCCGTTTTCTGCTTCATTTTCAATCTCAATCTTGGTTAAGGGATCCAAGCCTATCTGCCCTCGCCAGCGGTTTACATTGGCTTCGAGACCTCCTCCAATTCCACCTAATTCCATGATAGACAAATCTCCAGATCCAGTAGAATAAGGAACTTTAAAACTTGCCAGTCTCATTGAATTGCCTTCAGTTGGAATCCATAAATCAGGTTTTTCCCATGTAAACCCAGATGACTCCTTTTTATTTTCTACGGCTGGCTGTATGAAACTTTTATTTTTTGCTTTGGGTAGATGATATATCCGGGTGTGGTTGCCAGAGTCACAGGATAGTAATGCTATAACTAATAAGATAAAAGTTATCTGATTTTTTATCATGGTAAAATCTCGGTATAAATACAGAAAATATTTTAGTGGTTCTCTGTTTTAAAATTATTACTGTTTTATTTTACCATTAGATTCTTAATGGATCCATACTATTGATCTCTTTTTCCCGCAGTTCGGAAAGAAATTTTATTCCATAATTGTAGCTGTTGCAAAATAAATCAAATAATCGGTTTAGTGATAGGTTTAAACTGGCGCTGGCCCATTGGGCATCTAGTAAATATTCATATCCTATTTATTTCCATAATTATTAAAAAACTGCAGCTTCCTGCCATTCCCCATATTCAGCTTTCATCGCAGTCACAATCTCACCAAGTGTAACATAAGCTTTTGCTGCTTCAATGATTGGCGGCATAATATTACCACCATTCGCGCAAGTTTCTCGGATTTTGTAAAGTGCTTGTTGAACAGCCGTTTCATTACGAGTATTTTTCAATTCATTTACAGCTTTTACCTGGATTTGTTCCACCTCTGGTCCAATTTCTAGTATGGGGATATCAATGTTTTTATCATCTTTATCAAACTGGTTCACTCCTACAATAAAAACCTGCTTTGCATCAACACGTTTTTGGTAGCTCTTTGCAGAACGGGCGATCTCTCTTTGAAAATAGCCCTTTTCTATTGCCTGAATAACGCCTCCAAGGTGTTCAATCTCTTCAAAATATTTCTCCGCTTCCTGTTCGAGCTGATCAGTTAATGATTCAATCAGCCAGCTGCCTCCCAGAGGGTCCGCAACATTAGCCACGCCTGTTTCATAAGCGATGAGTTGCTGTGTTCTGAGTGCAATCTCCGCTGCTTTTTCGGAAGGAAGTGATAATGTTTCATCCATTGAATTTGTATGCAGAGATTGTGCACCACCAAATACTGCAGCAATCGCTTGAAAGGCCGTTCTGGAAATATTGTTTTCAGGTTGCTGGGCAGTCAAAGAACACCCTGCAGTTTGAGCATGAAATCGTAATTTCCAGGACCGCTCATTTTTTGCACCATAATTTTCTTTTAAATGGCGAGCCCATATACGACGAGCAGCACGGAACTTTGCAATTTCTTCAAAAAAATCAAGATGGGAATTGAAAAAAAAGGATAATCTTGGGGCAAAATCGTCAATCTGTAATCCTGCATTTAAAGCATATTCGATATAGGTGAATCCATCTGCTAATGTAAAAGCGAGTTCTTGACCTGCTGTAGAACCAGCTTCGCGAATATGGTAACCCGAAATTGAAATAGAATTGTACTGGGGCATATTTTCTGTACAAAAGGCCAACATATCAGTGATAATACGCATGGAAGGTTCCGGAGGGAAAATCCATTCTTTCTGGGCAGTGAATTCTTTTAAGATATCATTTTGCAGTGTACCACGAAGTTTATCTAATGGAACTCCTTGGTCTTCGGCAAGAGCAACATAAAAAGCCAATAGAATCATGGCCGGTCCATTTATCGTTTGGGATATAGAAACCTTACCTAAATCAATATCTTTTAACAGAATTTCCATATCTCTTAGCGATGCTACATTCACTCCGCATTTACCTACTTCACCCAATGAAATTGGATCATCTGGATCATACCCCATTAAAGTAGGCATGTCATAGGCAATAGATAGCCCTGTCTGTCCTTGCTTTAGTAAATAATGGTAGCGTTCATTAGAATCCTCAGGGGTACCGAATCCGGAAAATTGCCGCATCGTCCAAAGTTTTCCGCGATACATATTTGCATGAACACCTCGCGTGTAAGGATATTGCCCCGGAAAACCGAGTTTTTTGATATATTCATCATCGAGTTTTTGGGGAAAGTATAGTAGGTCAAGAGAGCTACCACTTATGCTATCAAAATTGTAATCACGGGCAGGTGAATTTTTTACATCAGCCTGCCATTTTTTGAGTTCTTCTCTTTGTGAATTTTTTCTTTTACCCACGGTCAGTATGAAAATTTAATCTATGTTATTTAGAAATTAATACACTTTGATCATTAATTAGATGCTTTTAGGAATCATACTATTTAGCAATTGCAAAGATTAATTGATACACCAAATTTCTGCCAATGGAAAAAGATATCATTTACAATAAATCTTGCGTTTTAATGGATGAAATACCTGATGAATCAATCCGTTTGATCGTTACTAGTCCCCCATATTTTAATGCAAAAAATTACGATCATCAGGATCAAATTGGGCGAAACAGCAATTCCTATGAAGATTATATATCGAGTATGGTTCCCGTTTGGAGAGAATGTTTTCGAGTTCTAAAACCAAATGGAAAACTGTGTATCAATTCACCAATATTACCCATGGATAAAAAAACGATGAACACCCATCATAATCGTGATTATCTCAATATTAATAATGATATTGAAACCATTATTCTTAACAACACTGAATTTTTTCGTTATGATTTAATTATTTGGGACAAAGGAAGTACAGACCAATTAATGATGGGGTCCTATCCCTATCCTCCAAACTTTTACGGTCTCAATACAATAGAATTTATAAATATTTTTGTTAAAGATGGATTACCAGAAAAGATGGACAAAAAAACAAAAACCAATAGTAAACTTGGTAAAAAAGAATGGCGTGATTATATAAGCAGTATCTGGAAATTTCATCCAGAACACGATCGTGCTCATCCAGCACCATTTCCTGTAGAATTACCGTTGCGATTAATTAAATTATTTTCATTTACGGGCGATATCATTCTTGATCCGTTCATAGGGTCGGGAACTACTGCGCTGGCAGCAATAATGATGAAAAGACACTTTTTAGGTTATGAATTGAACAAGATCTATATAAAGCTAGGGGAAAAACGATTAAAACAATATCAATCAGATTGATTCTTTTATGGATGTGACTTCTTAATGATGAAAAATAAAATTCTCTGAATTGTATTTTCTTCTTTTTCCAGACGGTGA
>CAJWPW010000075.1 GCA_913045415.1 uncultured Fidelibacterota bacterium
CTATTTCCCAACCAACCACTGTCATTCTGATGCTCCAGCTGCTGGACGTACTTCCGGGACAGCGTGTTCTCGAAATTGGTACGGGAAGCGGATACAACGCGGCGCTGCTGGCCAAGTTGGCAGCAAAGGTAGTAACGGTGGAGCGGCATGAGGAACTTGCGGAACAGGCCCGTGAAAATCTACGCGGAGCATGTCTGGAAGAGGTCGTGGTCGTAGCAGCTGACGGCAAATTGGGTTACATCAAAATGGCACCTTATGACAGGATTATAGTCACTGCAGCAGCACACCAGGTCCCGCAAAATTTGAAAGATCAGCTTGGCGTTGGAGGTCTCCTCGTGGCACCGATCGGTGCCACTTACGGCTGTGAAATGCTCAAGCTGCAAAAAACATCTCCGGAACATTTTCAAACCAGCTCTCACGGCCTTTTTTCCTTTGTACCTCTTATATAAAAAGTAACAACCTCCAGAATGTCTTTTATATCTGCACAAAATTTTGTAATTAGCTAAGGTAATACCAGTTTACTTTGACAATCTTGAATAAAATTGTAGAATGTTGGTGGTGCTTGTTCATTAATATATTATATCACTAGTACATTGTCATTCTTAAACTGACATTATGATCTGTTCCCTGAGCTTAGTCGAAGGGAGCTTTCAGGTGTGATACCGGTTTCGACTTCGCTCAACCTACGGCTTTGACTGAATGGTATCAGTTTAATGTAGACACTGTACTTATATATTAAATATATTTCTCATAATAATTTCTTAACAAGGTAAGTTTTTTGAATTTTGGATTTGTAATTGACAATCGGAATTGCATTGGTTGCCATGCTTGTACAGTAGCCTGTAAATCTGAGAATTCTGTACCTTTAGGAGTCAATCGGACTTGGGTCAAATATGTTGAGAAGGGTTATTTCCCTGACACGCGCATAGTTTTCTCAGTTATGCGATGCAACCATTGTGAAAACGCCCCTTGTATAGAAATTTGTCCTACCAAGGCTCTATATACAAGACCTGACGGAATTGTTGATTTTAACAGTGATCGTTGTATAGCTTGTAAATCTTGCACCCAAGCATGCCCATACGATGCGATCTACATTGACCCAGAAACTAATACAGCCGCAAAATGTAATTATTGTGCTCACAGGGTCGATGTTGGACTGTTACCATCTTGTGTAACAGTATGCCCAACTGAAGCAATTATTGCAGGAGACATGGATGATCCAGGATCAAAAATTAACCATCTCATTTCCCGACAGCAGGTTACAGTTAGAAAACCGGAAAAAGGGACTCGACCAAAACTATTTTATATAGAAGGAGATGATGTTTCTCTTAATCCACTTGAAACAAAAAATTGTGAAGAAAATATTTTTGGATCTCAATCTGCTGGAGTTGGTCATCATTCAGGTAATACTAACAAATCTAGCTTTCACCATAAGCTAAATCAAGATGATAAAAAAAGAGAACAGAACTATAGGGGAATTTTTTCAAAAAATATTGGCCACCTATTGAATAAAGGTCTTAGCGGAGGGTCACGCCCTGCAAACCGAATATACGATACACCATCTAAAGGAATTCTCTGGGGATGGGAAGTTGCAGGTTATATTTTCACAAAGGCGCTTGCTGCAGGTATTTTAGGTTTGCCAATGCTATTAAATCTATTGGGTTTAGTAAATGTTTCAGAAGAAGTTTTTTTGCCTAGTGCCATTGCTTCTCTGATTTTGCTTGGAGCAACAGGAGGATTATTAATTATGGACCTCGACCAGCCAAAAAGATTTTTTTATGTTCTCCTTCGTCCCCAATGGAAATCTTGGCTCGTAAAAGGAGGTTATATCCTTACCATTTATGGTTTATTGGTTACTATTTTTTGCATTGCAAATCTGTTAAATCTTGAAAAAATGAACTATTGGTTGGTATTGCCGATCCTCTTTATGGGTGTGTTACTTGCGATTTATACTGCATTTCTTTTTGCACAGGCTAAAGGTCGTGATTTCTGGCAAAGCCCACTGTTGATACTTCATATGTTTCTACATTCAATCATTGGTGGTTCTGCTGTTTTAATTTTGGTCAATCCTCTTTTCCAGCCACTTAATTTGATGATGCCTGATCTGAAAAATATTATGATATGGGCAATAATTATTAATTTATTATCTATATTTGCAGAACTTTCATTTCCTCATCCAACCGAAGACTCTCATAGGACGAAAAATTTGATTTACAAAGGGTATTTCAAATACGAATTCTGGCTTGGAGTGATCTTTTTTGGGAGTTTAATACCAGTTATATTGCTCTTTTGGACTACAATCCCTCTTATTCTATCTTTAGCTAGTTTTTTAATTTTGATTGGAGTTTGGTATTCCATCCGTATATGGCTCATGGCACCTCAAATGATTCCATTGAGTTAAAAAAAAAATTTTCTAACTAAAATATTTGCATCCAATATTTAATTTTATGCAAATGTAGATAAAAAGAAAATGTTTATTTGATTGCAAATTCAAACTATAAGATAATAATTATTTTTTTCTTTTCTAAAGTCTTACTCTCCGTAAGGGAAAAATAATCCTTAAAATAATTGTTGTCTTTACAAGCTTTAAATTTAAGAGAAGTAATAAATATGCAGAAACAACCTGATCCGTCATGGATAGAAAAATTGGCTCAGGGGTTGGGAATTATTCCAGACCTTAGCGAACAAGAAACAAATGAAATTGAAATATTAGCTGAAGGACAACTCAGTCATTTTCCTCCACCTGAAAAATGGGATGACTGGGTTGAATATGAAGCAAAAGATTGGTCAAAAAAAAAGAAAAGGCACTACTCTATAATTCCTACTTCATGCTTCAACTGTGAATCTGGTTGTGGATTACTAAGTTATATTGATAAAGAAACTGGTAAGGTCAGAAAATTTGAAGGTAACCCTTATCATCCCGGAAGCCGAGGACGCATTTGTGCTAAGGGTCCTGCAACTATTAACCAGATTGAAGACCCTGAACGCATTTTGTACCCTCTCAAACGTGTTGGTAAAAGAGGTGAAGGCAATTGGGAAAGAGTATCATGGGATTCAGTACTAGATGATATTTCAGACCAAATACGTTTAGCACTCGAAGAGGGACGTAACAATGAAATAGCTTATCATGTAGGGCGCCCTGGTCATGAGGGATACATGGATAGAGTCCTTCAGGCATGGGGAGTTGATGGTCACAACAGTCATACAAATATCTGCTCCGCTGGTGCCAGATTTGGTTATGCTATTTGGGATGGTTCGGACAGAAGCTCACCTGATTTTTCCAATGCCGATTTTATACTATTGATTAGTGCACATCTTGAGTCCGGTCACTATTTCAACCCTCACGCACAACGGATTATAGAAGCTAAAAATAACGGGACTAAGATTGCAGTAATGGATATACGTCTTTCAAATACAGCCAGCCGAGCAGATTACTGGATGCCTACCTATCCTGGAACTGAAGCTGCCGTATTGCTGTCCATGGCGAGAATAATTCTAATTGAAAAACTTTATAATCACGAATTTTTAAGCAACTGGGTTAATTGGCAGGATTGGCTCAAAAAAGATCATCCTGGAACGAAGATAACCCTTGAAAATGCAATTGAAAAACTAATTGAATATTATGCTGATTATACTCCAGAATTTGCTGAAAAAGAAAGTGGAGTACCTTCAAAAATGGTTATTGATGTAGCTCGAAAAATTGGTCGAGCAGGAACTCGATTTTCTGCCATGAATTGGCGAAGTGCCAGTAGTGGGAACCTTGGGGGATGGCAGGTTGCTCGTTGTCTTAAGTTTCTAAACGTCTTGACCGGAAGTGTAGGTACTCAAGGGGGCACACTTCCAAGTTCATGGAACAAATTTAAACCAACGCTTTGCAGCGAGCCACCCTCTCAAAAATTTTGGAATGAGTTACATTTTCCAAATGAATATCCACTATCACATTATGAAATGAGTTTCCTTTTGCCCCATTTTCTTAATGAAAAGCGAGGAAAAATGTCTGTCTATTTCACCCGTGTTTTTAATCCTGTTTGGACTTTACCTGACGGTTTCAGTTGGATTGAAGCACTTCGTGATGAAGAAAAAATTGGGCTACATGTTGCCATGACTCCAACTTGGAATGAAACTGCATATTTTGCAGACTATGTTTTACCAATGGGACATTCTTCAGAGCGTCATGACCTTATTAGCTATGAAACACATGCTGGGATGTGGGTTGCATATCGGCAACCTGTTTTAAGGGAATATGCACGCAGACAAGGGCAAGAACCAGAGTTTACCTACCAGACCAATCCTGGAGAAGTTTGGGAAGAAGATGAATTTTGGATTGAACTTTCTTGGCGTATAGATCCTAAAGGGACTCTAGGAATCAGAGAACATTTCCTTTCGCCCTATAAAGAAGGAGAAAAATTAACAATCAATGAATACTATCGTTATATTTTTGAAAATGTCCCTGGATTGAAAGAACGTTCAGATGAAGAAAATATTACTCCACATGAATATATGAGAAAATATGGGGCATTTGAGATTAAAAAAGAAGTGTATGAGCTTTATAGAGATCTTCTCAGTAAAGAGCAGCTAAAAAATACTACACTAGACAAAAATCGTGGATTAGTAATTAAGAAGGATAAAATTGTAGGATTGATAGTTGACGGACAAGCATGCAATGGATTTGAATCTCCATCACGAAAGCAAGAACTTTACTCACAAACTTTAGCGGATTGGAAATGGCCAGAATACACTTTACCAGGTTATATCAAAAGTCATGTTCATGAAGAAGAAATGAATAGAGAAAAAGGTGAATTCCCTCTAGTGCCTACTTACAGGCTTCCCGCACTTATTCACTCCCGTTCTTCAAATGCAAAGTGGTTGGTAGAAATTTCCAACCGAAATCCTGTTTTGATGCATACTTCAGATGCCAAAAAGTTAGGTTTAAATACTGGAGACATGATACGAATAAACACAGAAATTGGTTTTTTTGTGGCTCGTTTATGGTCCACAGAGGGAATGCGTCCAGGAGTGGTTGCATGTTCACATCATATCGGTCGATGGCGGAGACCACAGGATGCTAAGGCAAATAGTTGGGCAACAAATCTTGTAGATATTCAAGAGTTTGAATCCGGCAAATGGAAAATGAACGTTATTTCTGGAATTAAACCATCTGAAAGTATAGATAAAGACATGAAACGCATTTTTTGGCGCGATGGTGGTGTTCACCAGAATATTACGCATGCTGTTCATCCAGATCCAATCAGTGGAATGCACTGCTGGCATCAAAAAGTTAGGATTGAAAAAGCCCATCATTCGGACACATATGGAGATGTATTTGTGGATACTCAAAAATCAAAAAAAGTTTTTCAAGATTGGCTTAAAAAAACTCGCCCAGCTCCGGGACCCAATGGACTTCGAAGACCTTTATGGCTAAAGCGACCTCTACGTCCAATAGAAGAGTCTTTCTTTTTGACCAATAAGACTTAAAGGTTTCTGGTATTCCTCAGGCAAACTATTAATGTGTGAATATTAAAACTGAAAATGTATTTTTTTGAATGCACCTAAAGTCTGTCCGATTTATAAAAACTTTCCACAGGTTTGACGAATAACACACTTGGTTTAGGCACTCTAGACCCAAGACATACTCAGTTTCAAAAAGAAGGTCAATCTTCCAAACCGCTTTTTTGATCCCGAAAGACATGTCCATGGGGCATCAAGAACCTAAAACAAGAACTTTGAAGAAGTGGGTGGACAAGGTACTGTTGAAATGGAAACAGGAAATAAACCATGGATGAAGATTGTTGCTAAATTAAAAGCAATGACAATAAATGAAAAACAAAATATTGAAATCAGTTTGTTTATCATGGTAAGTTACGATCTTGATACTTTCTGGTAATTTGTTTTTGAGAGTGCTTTCCTGGAACGCTTCGATGTGGATAAAGAAACTGCAGAATCGATCCGCTTAGATGAAGAAAAACTTTTGAAATTCGGAATGGAGTGGTTGAAGTTTGCTTTATTCAATGAAGGTACGTTTCGGCCAAAGGTTAACAAATGAGCAATTTTTTTAGCCTGTCTGTAATTGATAAATATAAAAAAAACTTGACTATTATTGTCAAACAAGGGAAACACAGCAATATTTTTATGAT
>CAJWPW010000076.1 GCA_913045415.1 uncultured Fidelibacterota bacterium
GATTATGAAAAACAAAATTTTTATTTTTATAGTACGGTCTTGAGCGGTGTTAAAAAAATGGAGCCTAGATGGAAACGTGCGGTGAATGTTGTTAGTGCCTCAATGGGAGAAATAATAGGGAAGGTATATGTAGAAAAACACTTTGATCAAAATGCGAAAGATAGGATGATTGATCTGGTAGAGAACCTTCGCAAGGCTTACAAGGTTGGTATCGATGAGCTTGAGTGGATGAGTGACTCAACAAAGTTGCAGGCCCATTATAAACTGAAAAATTTTAGGCCTAAAATTGGGTTTCCAAATAAATGGAAAGATTATAGTCAGCTTTCTATTGATCCTGATAATTTGGTAAATAATATTAAAAATTCAACTTTAGATAGGACCAGAAAAAACAGAGAAAAATTAGGTAAACCGATTGATCGGGAAGAATGGGGCATGACACCTCAGACTGTGAATGCCTATTATAATCCATTACTAAATGAGATCGTCTTCCCTGCAGCTATTTTACAGCCTCCGTTTTTTAATATGGAAGCGGATGACGCGGTAAACTATGGTTCAATCGGTGCTGTCATTGGCCATGAGATGGGTCACGGATTTGATGATAAAGGTTCGATGTATGATGGAGACGGAGAACTCCGAAATTGGTGGACAGACACAGATAAGAAAAAGTTCGAAAAAAGGACCGAGAAACTGATTAAACAATATGATAATTATACGGTTGTGGATGGGACCCCGGTTAATGGTGAGTTTACACAGGGTGAAAACATTGGTGATTTAGCAGGAATTGTTATCGCCTATAAAGCATACCAGTTATCAAAAAAAGGAAAAGCGACACCCGTGATAGACGGACTGACTGGCGATGAACGTTTCTTCTATGGATGGGGAACAATTTGGGGCTCGAAATCAACAGACGAACAAATGATTAGACAGATAAAGACTGATCCTCATTCTCCTGGTGAGTTTAGAGCTAATGGTCCACTGGTGAATATGCCAGAGTTTCTGGACGTTTTTGGAGTTAGTGCTGATGATGGAATGTATGTTGATCCTGAAAAACGTATAAAAATTTGGTAAAGTAATACTTCGAATTTTAGATCGTTTAAAAAAATAAATTATTTTTACCTATATACCAGAGACAGAAGACACACACGGCCTTTCCTTTATTTACTGTTGCAAATCCCGTGCTTTTTCATGCATTTAGGTCCATATTTAGCATTAATTTAAGGGGTTGAAATAACTAGTATTTTAAACCAGTTTATTGACGAGAAAAGTATAATATGGCGGAGTAGCTCAGCTGGTTAGAGCACCGGAATCATAATCCGGGTGTCGGGGGTTCGAGTCCCTCCTCCGCTACTGTTTTAAACTAAAGCCTTTCTCTTTCGATAAATGCTCTAATTGGTTATATATTTTTATGTAGGGCAACCATCCTTATTCTCATAGCAAGGATGCGGTACCCAAAATACCAGCTTGGCCAGGCGGTAATCCCGATTGCAAAACCTTGATCTTTCCTTTCAAATTATCCATCAAATAAGTTTCTAGAGCAATGCGAGTTGGACCTAATAATCTATCTCCTGCCTGACTGTAACCCCCATAAATAATAAATGCTTCAGGGCTTAAAATTGTCGCCGCCTGTGCCAATCCATAGGCAAGTTTATCGGCTGTGAATTCGTAAAGAGAGATTGCGGATTCTACGCCATCATCAATGGCGCAGTCGATCATTTTTCCTTCAATAGAATCAAGCTCGAGTGATGATAAAAAATCATCGTCAGGGTTAACCTTTTGAAATTCAATCACAGTTTCTTTTATCCCTTTTGCGGAGACATACATTTCCAGGCAACCTTTCAACCCACAGGAACAGGCTCGCCCATTTTTTGCTATGGATAGATGACCCATTTCGCCCGCCAAACTATTAGTACCATAAAGTAAAAGCCCGCCGGTAAAAATCCCACTTCCCAATCCTGTACCAAGTGTAATGACAACAAAATCATTCATGTCAGAAGCAATACCATAATTTCTTTCCCCCAAAGCAGCAGCATTAGCATCATTGGTCAAGGAAACGTCACAATTAAACTTTTCTTTTAATAGAGTCACAATGTCAACCTGTCCCCAACTCAAGTTTGGAGGATCCTGAATGATCCCTGTAAAATGGTTACCATTGGGTGCCCCTACGCCTATCCCACATAATTTGAAATCAGAGTATTCTGTTAAAAAAGAATCTAATTTTTCCCCTAATCTGGTTATGAAATTATCTACAGGCTTATTTCCATAGGTTGGCATCTCCTCACTATGAACTATATTTCCATTTTGACTTACGAATCCATAAACTGTATTTGTGCCGCCAATATCTATCCCTAAAACAACTTTTTTCATAACTATCCTTTATCCGGTAGTATTGCGGTTATAGCGAAAATCGTTTTTTTCATTATTACTTCAACTCAGATCCTTGTCTTACCTTCATTTGAATTACAGGGGGCATGTTCGGCTCCGGTTCAATCACTACCGTTTTAATCACGGTATTTTTAGCGCCATAATTATCCGATACGGTGAGCTCAAATACATATTCCCCTGCCACGCCTTCAAAACTAACCTTACCAGAAAATGGGTTCGGCTTGAGCTCCACTTTTGTCCCTGATTTTTGTTTCCATTTAAATTGGATTTCATCTCCATAATCAGGATCGAATGATTCAGTAGCATCCATTATCATGGGGTATGTATCAGTAAGTGGTGAGTTGTCATGCTCAACCATAACCTTTACCTTGGATCGCTCCGCCAAGGCCATTTGTTCTAGTTGAGATTTTCTATTAAATGTGACAGGTGACGGTTCATTAGGAACATTTAATGAAACTGCTCTTTTATTTTTCTCAGCTTCAATTACATGGGATTCATATTTTTTCCATCCAAAAAGCATTGCTGCCACAAGGATGAAAGGTAAAAATTTGAGAAGTCTATCCATAGTATCTTATTAAAATCAATTATCCAATAAAATTATCTTAAATCAAGAATAATTCTTTTAAGATCCGTACCTTTAAAAGAAGGATTCTGCTGGGATGAATTGGATACTGTCCTGGCGTATTCTGGTACAGCTTTATAGATATATTCTGTGAGTTCCCCCAATTCTAACAAATTATCACCATCATCTGCGCCACCAGCTAACCCCTTTAAGAGAGAATAACTAAATATACTATGTTTTTTCTCTTTATAGACTTGAGATGATTCTCCATTGGACGCGGCACTCAGAATACAAATCTTGTTAGACATATTTGGGAAATCCCATATGGAACCAACTGATTTTTTTGGATTGATATAGGTAATATCCAAAAACAGAGTGATAGATCGAATATTGCCTAATACCGATAGTAAGGACAAATTACTCACTAATTGTTCCAGAGGATATTTGGTAATATGACGGGTGACTTTTGCATCTTTGGGAATCAGGAGCGGTTTCCCATTTACCCATTCTCCATAACCACGGTAATACAGGAAAATATCCATCTCATCCACATCGGAATATTTCTCCGCAGTTATAATTCTTTTTCGTAGGCTGCCCTGATGGGGATCAAATATATTCCGGAAGTCGTTCTCGGTTGGCCCCCCTTCCATCTGCCACGTTTTCGAAGGTAACAATTGGAAATCAGATAACCCGAATGCATGATTAAAATACTTTCGGACTACATCACCATCCCGAGTCGCATAATCTAATTGGGGATAGTTCCCATCTTCATAGTGCTCAGTGGCTAAAATAATAGCCATGGCATTAGGGTTTTTCCGTCCCAAAGGAATCCGCCGATCCACATCGATTTCCCCCAGTTCATCAGGATAATGATCAACGTCTTCTGTGCCAATGGATTGTGTTATCAATTCCATGGAAGACCGATAGTGCTTCATTGCTTCAAGATTAAGTCTCTGGAGAACAGTTCGGTTCAAATAATCTGTTAATTCGATATCCACCGAGAAATTATCCTGAAAACTCATAATCGGTACTTCAATATCCATATAATCTCCGGGATTAAATGCAGGTAGGCTAACATTTCCTGTGAAATCCGGTGTAGTGAAAGATCTATTTTCCGTAATCTTTACATGGACAGATTCAGATTCCCCTTCTCCAACATTCTGGATTCTGATTATTAAATTAACAATCTCATTTATCGGTATATAATGGGTACCAAAATCATTTGCGATCGCAAAATCAGCCACAATCAGTTTTGGTGGAATGACTGATTTTGTTTCTACCTTGAACAGATAAGGGTCATCTAGTATTATTCCATTAATAGATGAAACTTGTAATTCAAATTCATGCTCTCCCGTTTCTACTTGTAATAACCCTTCCATACTAATTTTACCAAACTCAATTCTGCCTGCTTGAAGTGTGTCAATAACAGCAGGTTTCCCCACTAATAAATTTTGATTTGAATCATGAGAAATAATCGACATTTTCACTTGGTGAGCTGGACTTTGTCCATCGTTAAAAAGGGCAAATTGTAATATACCTGTTTCCCTGGAATCTATTACACTATTGCCGGAAGGTTCGATTAAAACCATTTTCTGAATTGTAAAATGGGGTGGATCCAATACAACATTACATGCAGAAGAAGAAAGTTCAGTCTCTTCTCCTTCCGAATCTAATGCTGAAATCTGATAGCATTTATCAGCGCCATAATCCAAATTTTGAACAGTGAATTGGGTTGATTTAACCTGATTAATGAATAATAGAGAATCATGGTCAACTTTTTCATAGACCTTGTAATTAACCGCACCAGAGACTTCATCCCAATTCAGATGCATGGAAGTCACATCCCCATCTGCGATGACACCTGTTGGCGATTGAATAGAAACTTTTGCACAATGGGAGTTTGATCGGCTACTTTCAACACCAAATTGATCAATGGATGTAATCTCATAACAATATTTTTTACCAGAAGGCACGTCATCTGAAAAGGAATTGGATTGTGCTAAGGACAATAGCTCACCTTCCCGATAAATATTGTAAGATTTGGCAATCTTGACCTCATTCCAAATCAATATAATGCGACTAGCATTCTTCATGGAAGATAAAATCGGCGGTTCCACAAAATCCCTTGTAGTACCTTTAACTGCAACCGAAGGATGGCTCTCCTGGTCCAGTGCATCTAGTGCGGTTATTTTATAAAAATATTCCGTACCGAAATCAAGGTCAGAATCCATAAAATTAGATTTATCTGAATTTATAATTTTTTCATCATTTCTGTAAATGACATAAGATAATGCACCATTCACGGGTGCCCAATTCAAAGAAAGTGTATTTTTTGAAACATCAATTACGATATCCCTGGGTATGGCAGTTGCAACGCTGGTGCAATATATGTCTGACTTTTCACCCACCAGACCAAATCCACCCAATGCCTTGACGGAATAACAAAATTCCTTTCCCGGAAATTCATTTTTTTCAAATCTTGTTTCTGCACCTCGATATATCTCAATATCATTTTCAAAAAGTATAAAAGAATCTGCCTGCTTAATGTCTTTCCAAGTGATGATAATTTGTTCGGTGGAAGATTGGACGTTTATATCTTTAACATTTAAAATTGGATCAAAATCTGTGGGTTTATCATCTGAAAATAAATAACACCGTGTCGGCTCATTGTCACCCGTTATTTCCAAACTTAATTCAAGGTCTGCATTACGTGTTTTTCTGGGATTAATTTTTATTCGCTTTGAGCCATCACCCTCATGCTCTATGACAAGAAAATAAAAATTAGGTTCTACTTCTTTAAAAGAGAATTTTCCTTTTCGGCTGGTTTTTTCTTCCATGAGAACATCATCTTTCATATTTCTCAAGGTGACGATTGCCTTTTTAACCGAGTTCCCGGCTGGATTATTAACGGTACCGGAAATAGTGACAGGATCGGCAAAAGCAGACGCAGTCAGCGATAAGAATAGAGCTAGTTTAAGAATCATGTATGTAGAATATGGGATTGGGGATCTCAAACCGAAAAGTGTTGTTAAGGTAATCTGAACAGAACTCTATCCGGATTTGATGAGAAAAGCTGCGGGACTTGTGGTAAATCCTTGTACAATTTCTTAGTAGTGTCTTGGACATTTTTACTTATATAATCATGAAGTTCCGCAACAGTAATATTTTTATCGCCATTATCTGCCTCACC
>CAJWPW010000077.1 GCA_913045415.1 uncultured Fidelibacterota bacterium
TAAAAGAGATGCGGGATAAAACCCATGATTACAACGGGACACCGCTTCGTGTTACCTTCCATCCGGCTGCCCTCTTAAGGAATCCAAATTTCAAGAAACCCGCGTGGACCGATTTCCAGTGGATTCGGGATTATTTACAAAACGTATAAAACAATGACACCAGACGATAACCAGATACTCAATGTTCAACCCCACTCCGATGATGCGGAAATGGCAGTTCTTGGGTCTATGCTGGCTTCAAAAGAAGCCGTTAGTCAAACAATTCAATGGTTAGGTCCAGAGCATTTTTATAAAGATGGAAATGGGAAAATCTATTCGGTCATGCTCAACTTATTTGATAAAGGTGAGCCAATTGATACCGTATCCGTCATTGATCTTCTCAAGAAAAATAAAGATCTAGAATCTGTTGGTGGTGCATATTATGTGACCGGCTTAGTTGAATCAGTTCCCACGGCAGCCCATGCTGAGCGATATTCCAAGATTGTATTAGAAAAAGCTTTACTCCGGAATTTGATCAATTTGTCCCATGATATTGCAAAAGAAGCTTATGATGACAGTCAGGAGGTAGGTGATATACTAGATACAGTGGAACAGTCCATTTTCAGAATTACCCAGAATCGTTTGAAAGGTGGATTTAAGCACATTGATCCGATACTCGTTGAAGCATTCGAAAAATTAGAGCGTATAAATGCTCAACCAGGCAATGTGATTGGCGTACCATCTGGGTTACTTGATTTAGATGATATAACATCTGGATGGCAAAATGGTGATCTCATCATTATTGCAGGTCGGCCGGGGATGGGGAAAACAGCTTTGGCTTTATCCATGCTGAGGAATGCTGCATTAGAAGGTGGTGTTGGTGTGGGAATGTTCAGCCTTGAAATGGCAAATCATCAATTGGCTATGCGTCTCCTTTGTGCAGAAGCTCGAGTGGACAGTCATTTTGTCCGGACAGGAAACCTTCCCAAAACCCATTGGAAAAATTTAAGTATTGCCGTTGGATCCTTGGCTGTAGCACCCATTTATTTGGACGACACACCTGCTCTCACTGTATTAGAACTGCGAGCGAAAGCGCGTCGATTGAAAGCTGAACACAATATTGGAATGATCGTCGTGGATTATCTTCAATTGATGCAGGGACCGAAGGGTGTTGAAAGTCGCCAACAGGAAATTTCAGTGATTTCAAGGTCATTAAAAGCTTTGGCGAAAGAATTAGATATTCCAGTCGTTGCCTTGTCTCAGTTATCTCGTGCCGTTGAACAACGGGCAGATAAGCAACCCCAATTATCAGATCTTCGTGAAAGTGGTGCTATCGAGCAAGATGCGGATGTCGTCATTTTCCTATACCGTCAGTGGTTGTATACTCAGGATGATGAGGATGAAGGTAAAGCAAAAATCATTGTTGCGAAACAGAGAAATGGTCCCACGGGTGCTGTGGACGCGTCTTTTATTAGCAAATATGCACGTTATGAAAATTTATCTCCTTCTGAACCGTTTTAATGGATAACCCTCTTTCAAGATTAGCCCCGCAATTATTCGGAGAATATCCAAAACCATTCATGAATCTGGTTGATGCAGTTTCAGTAGGGCCAGGCGAGGAAAAGGATGAAATAAAATCTCTTCTTTGGAAGGCTTACGAATACGGAGATTATCATCATGAAGGACAAAAGCGCCGGTCAGGCGAAAATTATTTTACCCATTGTGTTGCTGTGGCCCAAAAACTGGCAGATTGGAAAATGGATACTACCACGATTATAGCTGGATTGCTCCATGATACGGTTGAAGATACAGATGTTTCCGTTGACGGACTTCGACAAGAATTTGGGGATGATTTAGCAAATCTTGTGGAGGGCGTTACAAAGATAGGAGGAATCCACTTTTCAACGCGAAAAGAGAAACAGGCGGGGAATTTTATGAAAATGCTCCTGTCGGTTGCCAAAGACCTTAGAGTCATCATTATCAAATTTGCTGATCGACTACATAATATGGAAACGATCAAGCACATGTCCAAGATTAAACAACATCGAATAGCTGTGGAAACCCGTGATGTCTATGTTCCCTTAGCACATCGCCTAGGTATGTCTTCGGTAAAATCTCAATTGGAAGATATGGTGTTTCGTGTTTTGGATCCTTCTGGGTATAAGAAATTGGACTCTCAAATAAAATCATCCAAAAGACAACGGGATAAATTTATAAAGGAGATTATTGGCCCTGTAGCGGATGAATTAAAAATATACGAAATTATTCCTAAGGTCTATGGCAGATCTAAATCCTATTCTTCCATCCATGGAAAAATGATGTCCCGGGATAAATCCTTTGAAGAAATCTATGATCTTTATGCTATCCGAATCATCGTGGAAAAAATTGAGCAATGTTATTTAGCCTTGGGAATCGTCCACAGTCTTTACAAACCGATTCAGGAACGGTTCAAAGATTTTATTGCCAATCCTAAAACCAATGGGTACCAGTCTGTGCATACGACCGTTGTTGGACGGAAGGGTCGATTAGTAGAAATCCAGATCCGCACAGAAGACATGGAAGACACTGCAGAGATTGGTGTGGCTGCACACTGGGTGTATAAAGATGGAAAATCATCGGGAATTGATAAAAATGTAAAATGGCTCCGTGAATTATTGGAAATTCTTCAAAATGAATCTGCTGATCCAAAAGAATTCATGGAACTTCTGAAGATCGATTTATACAATGAAGAAATTTTTGTGTTTACTCCTGTTGGTGACCTGATTCAGTTACCTGTAGGTGCAACACCTGTGGATTTTGCGTTTCAGGTTCATACCCAGGTTGGGATGCATTGCATGGGTGCAAAGATCAATCATTCTGTTGTGCCCTTAAATACTAAATTAAACAATGGGGATATGGTTGAGATCATCACCAGTAAAAGTCAGATGCCTAGCTATGGTTGGCAAAAGTTTATTGTAACTACCAAAGCGCGAAATCAGGTCAATCGATACCTGAAAATAGTTCAAGATGAAGAAAGTATTAAAATCGGTGAAGAATTGCTTGAGAAGACTCTTCGTCGAATGAAAATGTTGAAAGATATAAAAGAATTCAGGGAAAGTTTCAGCAAATTTGGTTATTCCGACTCTGGGGCATTATTAAAAGCTATTGGGTCAGGAATGATTACCGTTCGAGACATGTTCCGAAAACTACGGCCGCAGGTAGATGAGATCGAAGAAAAGACTGAAGAAGAAGAATCTTCAAGATTTTTTAATTTTGCAAGGTCCCAAACTAAAGGAATTATCCTGGATGGCATTGATAATCTCATGGTGAATTTTGGAAAATGCTGTAACCCGATTCCCGGAGATGAATTGATCGGATTTGTCACTCGTGGACGCGGAATAACGGTTCATCAAAATGCATGTAAAAGTCTCCCCCTACTGAGCCATGAATCAGATCGGTTAATCCCTGTGGAATGGAATGTGAAATCATCAGATCATTTTAATGTTCGCTTAAGGGTCGTAGTCCAGGATCATAAAGGGGCATTAAAGGATATGTCTGAGTGCATTTCGAAGCAAAATGTAAATATTGCCAGTGTGGACATTAAAGTAAAGGAATCTATAGGGGTTGCTCATTTTATTGTCCAAGTTAATAATAATCGTCAATTAAATCGTCTCATGAGAAAAATGACTAAATTAAAATATGTTGATTATGTAGAAAGAGCAGGTCGATAATGGAAACAAAAACTTATACTAAAATAGATATTGCCACCCAATTGGCTGAACGAAATGGAGTCAGTGTCAGGGCATCCAAGGATCTTGTGGATGATTTTTTCAATATTATGAGGGGTTTTCTCATAGAAGATCATCCCTATATTAGGATAGAGATAAGGAATTTTGGTGTGTTTGAATCCAAGCCTACGAAAGCAAAACCTCGTGCACGGAATCCTAAAACCAATGAAGAGATTTATGTTCCCGCCCATAAGAAAACACAATTCAAGCCTGGGAAGATACTGAAAGCACACCTACGTAAACCTCTCTAATCTATGGGGCGAGTTCTTGGGATCGACTATGGGGATAGTCGAATCGGATTAGCCATGTCTGATCCGCTGAAAATTATCGCTTCTCCATTTAAAACTATTCGAAATGAAGGGAATGAAAAATGCCTCCAAGTATTTCAATCTCTAATAAAAGAAAAAGATGTAGAAGCCATAGTAGTTGGGCTTCCTATTGGGTTGAAAGGGCAGGAAACAGCTCAGACTAAAAAGGTCAGGGAATTCGCTAACTTATTATACACTCTCAAATTACCCATTCGTTTAGAAGATGAACGGCTTTCCTCTGTCAGTGCAGAAAAATCCATGATCCAACAGAATATCAAAACAGGCCATAATAAAGGATTGATTGATCAACGGGCTGCAGCGATCGTTCTCCAGCAGTTTTTGGATAAGCAAAACCGATGACCCCCTTCTTTGATCGACCTGCTTGGCAATTGGCTATTTTTGGTGGGATTATTACAGGTATCGCCTATCAGCCTTGGCATTTGGGGTTATTAGCATGGATTGGACTTATACCCCTTCTCCATATTTGGCTGAATCATGATGCGAATGAAAATGCGAGATATGGGTATGTATTTGGCATGACCCATAACCTCATAGCGTTTTACTGGATCGGTGTTAATTCAGGCGCCAGTTTTTGGGTAGTACTACTTTCCCTCATTGCAGCTGTTCTGCATTTAGGAATTTATTGGGCGGCTGCCGGTTGGGTTTTCGGTAAAGTTAGAGCCTACGGTAACGGATTAGTATTATTTCCGTTTCTCATTGTTTCTATGGAGTGGGTACGGAGTTTTGGTGTTTTGGGGTTTCCATGGGGGAATATGGCTTTAACTCAATTGGATTTCCTGCCAATGATCCAGATAATGGAAGTGACAGGAACCTATGGAGTAACACTATGGATTGTATTACTTAATGTTATACTTTATATACTGATTCAGAATTTTGAACCCAATAAAAAACTGGGATATTTTTTATGGATTTTATTGTTAGGACTCTGGCTTTCCGGCAATTCAAGAATGAAAGGATTCAACGATTCACTTACAAATATGGGTGTAGCAATCCTTCAACCAAATATTGATCCAAATGCTAAATGGGATTATAAAAATAGAGAAAAAACCATCACATATATGGATTCCCTTCACTCTCTTGCTATAAACCTTAATCCTGATTTAATTTTGTTTCCTGAAACTGCTTTCCCTGCATATTTAAGATTGGACCGACACGTTCGGGATCAAATTCAATCAAAAGTTGATTCATCAGGAATTCCTGTGTTAACTGGGACCGTGGATAGAACTAAGTCACCTGATGGGCAGAAACGGTATTTCAATAGCAGCATGTTTTTGACGCCAAACCATAAATATATTCTTTATAATAAACTTCATCTCGTTCCATTCGCAGAATATATTCCTTTGTCAAGTCAATTCCCTTCCCTCAATATGTTGAATTTTGGGCAGGGGAACTTTACCCATGGATCCGAGTACACCATTTTTGAATGGAAGGACATAAAATTTTCCAATTTGATCTGTTATGAATCCAGTATCCCTGAGGTTGCTCGTGAATTTATTCAGCAGGGTGCTGATATGTTAACCATCCAAACAAATGACGGTTGGTTAGGGAAATCAGCAGGTCCCTATCAGCATTATGATGTGGCACGGATCCGCGCTATAGAAAACCGCGTTCCTGTTGTGCGCTCTGCCAATACGGGAATTTCAGGGCTCATCCTTGCGAATGGAGTATCCATCAAAGAACAGGGCTTGGGTAAAATGGCAGTTTTTAAAGTCACTGTTCCCTTAGGTGCCACTGGAAGTTTTTATAGTCGAAATGGTGATGTTTTTGCTATGATCTGTTTTGTAATTTTTCTCCTTCTCGGACCCATCCCATGCATAAGAAGACGATCTTAATACTTTTACTCTTTACTGGTTTACTTTACGGTGAATCGGTAAGCCTCCACCCCATGGTGAAGTCTGCCATCCTACCGGGATGGGGAGAGGCGGCTGTACAACAATCCAAAAGAGCCAGAATATTTCGACTTACTGAAGTTTCCTTGGTTACAGCATGCATCAGTGCGTATACATTTTACGGACATCAGGCAAAACAGTATAAGT
>CAJWPW010000078.1 GCA_913045415.1 uncultured Fidelibacterota bacterium
CGAATGAAGCAAACATAGTTTGGGAATGGCATATCTGGGATCATCTTATTCAAGACGTTGATCCTGGGCTACCAGGTTTTGGTGTTATATCGGAACATCCTGAGTTACAGGATGTGAATTATGGTAATGCTGGGACTAGCCAAGGTCCAGGAGGCCCCACTGGAGATTGGAAACATCTTAACGCTGTTAATTACAACTCAGAATTGGATCAAATTGTTATTTCCTCGCGGCATCATGACGAGATTTATATTATTGATCATAGCACAACAACAGAGGAAGCGGCTAGCCATACTGGAGGTAATTCAGGTATGGGAGGGGACTATTTATATCGTTGGGGTAATCCACAGGCCTACGGAAGAGGCAACAACTCTGACCATCAGCTAGCTAGTCAACATGGTGTGAACTGGATTCCGCAAGGATATCCTGGAGAAGGGAACTTGATTCTATTTAATAATAATTATACAAATTCGACGTCCGCAGTTTTTGAGTTTATTACTCCATTAAATGAAAATGGGACATATGATATTGACGACGGTCAACCTTTTGGCCCCGATAATCCTACATGGTTTCATGCTGGAAATTTCCATACACAGATGCAAGGCGGGGCTTTTCGGCAGCCCAATGGAAATACCTTGGTCACTGATTGTGATGATGCCTTTATGTTTGAAGTGACGAATGATCATGAAGTAGTTTGGAGTCATGATTATGGAAATTCATATACTATAGCACGTGCCCAAAAATATCCACTTAATTATCTGGATGGAGGTTTTTTCCCTGAATTCATCTTAGGCGATGTGAATTTTGACGGTATTTTTGATGTGTTGGATCTTTTATATACATCTGATATGAGTTCAGGATATGGATATAATCCAACTCCGCCAGCAGATTTTAATGAGGATGGATCTGTCACAATAATAGATGTTATTCTCCTCCTCCAATACATTATAAATAATTAAATAATTGAAATATATATTTGTCAAGTAAGAGAATTAATTCATAAAATTGGAAACGAAATAAACGAATAACGTTTTTATAATACATGTCACCTAAACAACAATTAAACCAAATTCTTGAAGGAGGATTTGACTCAGTAGTAGATACTGGTGTTCGTGCTTTTACAGTCGAATCACTTGCAAAGCGGCTGGCAATGAGTAAAAAAACGATCTATAAGTTTTTTCCAACCAAAGAAAATTTAATTCGCTCTATTATGCGATTTGTATTTACCCAAATTGATGCCGCATTCAATAAAGTAATGGTTGATGAACCAAACCCTGCTGTCCAGTTTATTAAAATTATGGAAACGATTGCAAAATTTGCTGGAAGAGTTCCAGTGGATAAAATCGCTGAACTCAAATCACTTCACCCAGAAATTTGGAAGGAGATCGAATCATTCCGATTAAGTCATCAGGATGATTTTTACACGATCCTGCACGATGCTCAAGAGCGGGGACTGGCACGGGATGATATCAATATGAGGGCTACATCCATTATTTATATCAATATTATTAATTCAACATTTCAACCGGAATTTTTCCTGAAAAATGATTTACCAATCAGGGAGACTATTCGTGGTTTCGTCAAGATCGTTGCCCATGGAATATTTACAGATAAAGGTATGAAAGCTATTAAAGAACACTATGAACAAAATTAAAAATTATTCGGATCATCCTATACGGCGATGGTTTATTTATCAAAGCATAAATCATCCGGTTCGATCCATTGTAGTGTCTTTGTTCGCAACAATAGTTATGGCTTCCGGATTAACATTTTTAGTAATAGACGATGATATGATGAAAATGCTTCCCAAAAATCTGGAGTCACGGAAGGCATGGGATTCTCTCCAGGATGAATTCGGCAGTACGGAAGTTATTTTTGTGGCATTTGGCGAAAAGGGTCGTTCCATTTATCACCCGGATGCCTTACGGGTGCTCTGGGACGTGGCCATGGAGTTGGAAGGCTTGCCGGAGGTGGATGAAGTGACCAGCATCGCGACTGCGACGCGAATGGACAATGATAAAGGCGATTTGCTCATTCAGGATTTGCAACCCGGTCGTGATCTTGATGAAATTGAAATTGCCGGCATTCGAGATTACCTCAATAAATATCCGAACGTCAAAAAACGTTTCATCAGTCAAAAAGAGGACTATCTTATTTTGTTGGTTCAGCCATATGATGACGTTGCATTGGATCAATTTCGAAATGAACTCGTAGGGGTTGCGGATTCGATTCTGACAAATTATGAAATCTATTATGGTGGGTTCGCCTACATCACAGGTACTATTCCTGAACTGATCCGGAACGATGTTCAGTCCTTGATGAAGATGGGCATTCTAATTATGGTGACTATTCTCTTATTGAATTTGAGAAGCATCCCTGGTGTGCTGATGGTGCTGATGGTGATTGGATTATCCTTAGTTTCTATGATGGGGTTTATGGGATGGGTATACAAATTAACGGGATCGGATCGATTTTTGTTTACTATGATGAATACGTCCATGCCCATTATTCTATTAACCATAGCCAATTCTGACGGTGTACATGTGGTGGCAAAATTTTTCAAGGAGATGCGGTTGAAAGGTGATGTTCCACAAGCGTTGGCAACCACCATGGATTCTTTGCTAGTCCCGATATTCTTGACGAGTATAACGACCGTAGCTGCTTTTTTGACAATGATTTCCTCTCCACTGGAACCAATGATTGGATATGGTATTACCGTTTCTGCAGGTATCATTTGGGCGTGGTTTCTAAGTTCGGTTCTTCTTCCTGCCGTTATTTCTATTAAAAAATGGAACTTGGAATCAAAAGCAATCAAAGAAATGAGTCTGTTCGAAAAAATGGTTGATCATTTAGGAAAAGTCGTATTGATTCATCCAAAATACGTTTTTTCAGCGGGTATCATTTTAGTGGTTTTCGGGTTGTTTGGATTTCATAAAATTTCTATTGATGTGAACTTTGCAAACTTTTTTAAACCGGGATCCGAAATTCGAGACAGTATGAATTTCATGGACCAGGAGATGACAGGTACTTTGGATTTAAGAGTTCGAATAGATGGTGACATGCGGGACCCACATGTACTCAATGACGTGAGTTCGCTTCAATCCTTCTTGGAAAGAGAAGATAAAGTTTCCTTAAGTTATTCATTTGCCGATGTGGTGAAACAAATGCACCGAACGTTTATGGACGACGAACTGACCCATTACACAATTCCGGATTCAGCATCAAAGATAAAAAACTTGATTACAGGGTTTTCAAACGATTATTCGTCTGTTGTTGATGATATGGATTATGAAAGCGGATTGGTGACGGTACTTGCCAAAATAATGAGTACGGATGAAATATTCCATTTTGCAAATAAAACCGATGCATATATTGATGAAAATTTAACCTCGGACATGAGTATAACTGTGACGGGGATGATTATCGTTATCCGCGACATGGTAATCATGATCATTCGGTCATCAGCATTCAGTATCACTTTTTCATTAATAGTGATCGGATTAATCGCTTCAGTATTTTTTAAGCGCATATTATGGGGAACCTTGGCTGTGATCCCACTAACGTCTGCTGTGATACTAAACTTTGGATTGATGGGCCACTTTGGTGTAACGCTCAATCATATTACGGCGATTTTATCGTCTATTATCATTGGTGTGGGCGTTGATTTTGCCATTCACTACATTTCCCAATTTCGCCGTTTGTCCCGGAAAGTGAATCCCGATCAGCTAAGTCGTGAAGTGATCGATGATGTTGGATATCCCATTATTTTGGATGCTTGCTCAAATATGGGCTTTGGCGCTTTAATGTTTTCTGTATTTCTCCCTATCCAATATATTGGCGGATTAATGGTATTTGCCATGGTTTCAACCTCTTTGGGTACGTTGACCATGTTGTCAGCTTTGGCGGAATTACTAAAAAATAAATTGATAGAAAAAGGGCTTTAATTGAACTTGATAAAACGGGAAATAACATCATGAGAAAAAGTGCAATCAAAGGTATCGGATTTCATGTACCATCTCAAGTGGTTACAAACCAAGATTTGGCAGAATTGATGGATACCTCAGATGAATGGATCAAAACCAGATCTGGTATTGAGGAAAGAAGATGGGTTCAAGGTGATGAAGCCGCATCTGATTTGGCGATTCCGGCATCCATTAAAGCCATGGAAATGGCCGGTGTCAATCCGGAAGATATTGATGTGGTCGTAGTAGGAACCATTTCTGGAGATTACTTTTTTCCCGGTGTAAGCGCACAACTACAGGCAGAATTAGGTTTAAGAAACATTGCAGCATTTGATATTAAAGCTGCCTGTTCAGCATTCGTGTATAGCCTATCCATAGCAGATCAATTTATTCGAACCGGTCAATATACGACTGCTCTCGTCGTCGGTGCTGAAGCACAAACAAAATTTATTAATAAATCCACAGAAGGCCGGGATATTGCAGTCTTATTTGGAGATGGAGCAGGTGCAGCAATTTTACAAGCAAGTGAGGGTGAAAGTGGAATTCTGTCCACGCATTTACATTGCCAAGGTAAAGATTTAAAAAATCTATGGATGGAGGGCCCCGGATCATCTGGCGATAATCAGATAAATAAGGTTACGATTGAACAAGCAAAAAGATTTGAACCCTATATGAATGGGAGAGAAGTATTTAAAAATGCAGTGGTTCGATTCCCAGAAGTCATTCATGAAGCGTTGGAAAAAAACAATCTGTCTATGGATGATATCTCATTAATTATTCCTCATCAGGCAAATTTGCGAATTATTCAATCCGTGGCTAAACGGATGGGCGTTGAACAGGATAAATTTTATGCTAATATCCAAAGATATGGCAATACAACGGCAGCATCTATCCCCATTGCTCTATGTGAAGCGGTGGAAGAAGAAAAAGTAAAAGAAGGTGACACCATTATTTTGGCCGCCTTCGGCGCTGGATATACGTGGGCATCTGCAGCCATTCGGTGGTAAGAATCCAATCAATCGCAATTTTCAAAGGAAAAATATTATGAATAAAATCCTAATCATTCTCACTTTCATGAGTTCTGTTTTTTCACAAACAGGATTTGAAATAGCAAAAATGGTAGATGAGAGACCAACTCCGATGGACATGTCGAACAAAACAGAAATGATATTGACCAATTCCAAGGGAAAATCCCGGTCCAACGCTATGATATCCAAATCTATGGATGGAAATAAAAAACAATTAATTTGGTTTTTAGAACCGAAAGACGATAAAGGGGTGGCGTTTTTGAAAATCGAACACGATGATAAAGATGATGAAATGCGCATGTGGCTCCCGGCTTTTAAAAAAGTAAGACGAATATCTTCCAAGAAAAAAGGGGATGCTTTTATGGGATCCGATCTGAGCTATGAAGATTTGTCCAGTCGAAATTTGGATGAAAACGACTACAATCGATTGGATGATGAAATCGTGGACGGCAAAGATTGCTATGTATTGGAGATCACTCCTGGAAAGGAAGCAAATTCATCTTATTCAAAACATGTGTCATGGATTGAAAAATCATCGCTTATGGGTGTAAAGGAGGAATCTTACGATAAGCGCGGACGCTTGAAAAAAGTTAAAGAATTCACTTTTCAGATTCTGAAGGACTATCACGTCATTAAAAGGGTCTTTGTGAAGGATGTTCAGAAAACACATACCACAGAGGTTACGTTTTCGGATGTGCAGGTTGATTCAGGCATTGATAAAAATTTATTTCAAGAAAAAAATCTCAAGCGCCTTCCAAGAGATTAACTGAATGAAAAAACTGATTTGTTTTATTTTTCCAATAACGACATTGTTGGGGCAGATCAATTACACTGGTTCAATTAAACCAGGAAATATGTATCGTTTATCGGATCAATCAGAAATTTCACTCCCTTTCAGATTAGCCGAAGCGGAGGTGGGCTATTCAAAAGGTGATTTTGAAATCAAAACCAATTCAATATTGGAATACCGGTGGTCAAATAATGAAAATGAATTCCAACTCAGAGAAGCTTATCTCATGTGGTATCCAAGTTGGGGCGAAGTGAAAGTGGGGAAACAGATTCATGCTTGGGGCGCTGTGGATGGGAATAACCCCACGGATAATTTGAATCCCTATGATTATT
>CAJWPW010000079.1 GCA_913045415.1 uncultured Fidelibacterota bacterium
AGCTCGGGATTTCATCCGAGTATCGTATGACTTGTATTCGTAGCCGTCTATAAGATCTGTAAGAACAAAACCAGAGATTCGGGTGGCATGATGAACAAATAAGGATGCCCCTATGCCCATCACCAGTCCCATTAAAATACGTTTTTGTCTATCTGTCATTTATAACGGTGCTTATAAATTCACTACAAAGTTTCAGCAAATGTTGATTAATAATTTCATCCTGTATTATTGTGTCTTTCACTAAATCAATACTTTGTATTATCCATGCTCTTCGTAGCGAAAGTTTTTAATAAAGTAGGTTAATTCCCCGCATCTAGTTCCTGATTCCATTTCACAAATTCATCTTCAGCATCTTTGGCTTTGTCAAATTCAAACATATGATATTTCCCATCGGAACGTATATTAATCTGCATACCTTCTGCTAATGTAACCCATTCTTCTAGCGTAACCTCATAAGGTCCAGATACTTGTGTGGGTGCTTTAACTTCAGTCACCGGACCTAATGTGAATTTGGGTGCTCCTCCCGAATTTTTTTGGCCAAATCCTTTTATTTTTTCTTTACGTTCTTCGATATAATTCTTGGCCTGGTTCACGTCCACCTTTCCATCATAAACCTTTACAGAACTTTCATCATCACCAGCCTTTGCCCTATATTTTGTTCCCCGGATGGCTGCCACGGCCGTGGGCGTTCGGATTGCTATATTTTTTTTCTCCCCAAAGGCAGCTTTTGCGGAAACCCAAATATTCCCTTTTTTCAGGTTGGCATTGAAATTTTTCACCATTGGTTTTACATCCGCTTCGTTCAGTTCCAACTCGGAGTTCTCCCCGATACGAACCTTGCCGCCGCCAGTGAGTGTAATTTCACAACGGGATTTTGGTTGGGTTCTGATTATATTTCCCTGGAAGACAGGCTGGTTAGGTTTAGCCTTGCTCCAGCGATTATCTTGACTTACTTCTACTTTGCCAAGAGGAAGTGTAATCTTGCCAAAAGGCTGTTGTGCGGATAGGTTTATTATAAGTGGAATTAATAATATGGTGCGAGTAAACACAATTAAATCCTTTTTTATATTCAACCGATGTTAATCAATGTTTTTAAAAAAACCTATTTTTCTACCTGATGTGTCAAATTTTGTAGATCTGCTTGTGGTAGGGACCTAGATTAGTATCCCGCGCTACTTGATTGGGTATTTTACTTTTATTAATACACCGAATCATTACCTCATGGAAGTGATGCTACACCTTCTCTCTGGATTTGTTATATATTGGGATGGAATCGATTTAAATCATAAAAATAAAACGGTAATTTCTGCTCCCGTTTATGAACAAAAAAGCAGTTATCCTTCTTTCCGGTGGATTGGATTCCACCACCTGCCTTGCTATGGCAAAAACCCAAGGTTTTGAATTATTCGCTCTTACCGTGAATTATGGTCAACGCCACATCTTTGAATTGGAGTCAGCAAAAAAAGTGGCTCAAGCAATTGGTGTAAACAAACATTCTATTGTAAACATTGATCTATCACAATTTGGCGGCTCGGCACTCACGGATGATATTGATGTCCCCAAAGATCGGAATGAAACAGACATGACAGATATTCCTGTGACCTATGTTCCCGCTCGAAATACCGTCCTCCTATCCATGGCATTAGCCTGGGCAGAAACGCTGGGTGCAATCGATATTTTTATTGGTGTAAATTCGCTGGATTATTCCGGCTATCCCGATTGTCGGCCAGAGTTTATTGAATCATTTGAGCGAACAGCTAACCTTGCCACCAAAGCTGGCGTAGATGGAAATCAATTTAAAATTCATACACCGTTAATAGATCTCACCAAAGCAGAAATTGTAATAAAAGGAACTGAATTGGGTGTGGATTATGGCATGACAACAAGTTGTTATGATCCGCATGAAAACGGAAATCCCTGTGGCCATTGTGATGCCTGCACTTTACGCTTGAAAGGTTTCATGGAAGCAGGGTTGGAAGATCCTTTGAATTATAAGTAATGGATTAATTATGTATTCTATAAAAGAAATTTATTTCACTCAACAAGGTGAAGGGTTTTATACGGGAAGAAATGCTGTCTTTCTGAGATTCTCAGGTTGTAACCTTTGGACAGGGTTAGAAAAAGATCGGGAAGGTGCCATTTGCGATTGGTGTGATACAGATTTTGTAGGAACGAATGGACCTAACGGCGGAAAATATTCTTCAAAGCAAGTGGCAGAAATAATTCAAGGCCTATGGCCTGATAATAAAAAAGAAAAACCATTCCTGGTTTGTACCGGCGGAGAACCCCTTTTACAAATGGATGATGAATTTATTTCAACCGTTCATGATGCTGGATTTGAGATCGCTATTGAAACAAATGGGACAAAAATACCTCCCACCGGAATTGATTGGATCTGCGTGAGTCCTAAAGCCAAGGCGGATTTTATCTTGAAAAGTGGTCATGAATTAAAAATTATATTCCCCCAATGCGGTATGAATCCACGACAGCATGAAGGATTGGATTTTGATCATTTTTTCATTCAGCCAATGGATGGCCCCAATCAGGCAGAAAACATAAAACTATCGGAAGGTTTTGTGATGAAGCACCCCCAATGGAAATTGAGCTTGCAGACACATAAAATTTTGGGGATTCCTTAATAACTCTGCCACATACAGTTTAACCAAATGTGGCAGTATAATTAAAAGTCATCTTTCGCTAATCTCAAGATGACGTGTAAATTTTACCATGAACGTATATAAAACATTTCCAATTGAAGCGGCGCGATCGCTACCAAATCTTCCGGATGGACATCCTTGTAAAAATGTACATGGACATTCATTCAAGATCACAATTACAGTTTGCGGTGAGGTGGATGAGCACACAGGCTTTGTCCTGGATTTCAGCGATATTGATGCTGCATTCAAACCAATCCATGATCAAATTGATCATTCTTATTTAAACAAAATAGATGGATTAGATAATCCATCCAGCGAAAATTTATGCAAGTGGATTTGGGCGGAAATCATTCCATCCCTGCCCGGTTTATCTCAAATTGAGATCAAAGAAACCGATTCCACCGGGTGTATTTATAAAGGAGAGTAGCATGGCAAAAGCCGAAGGACATTTATTTGAATTTGTTGATGAAAGTCACATAAATCCCGGATTTCTCGAAGTGTTTGATTTCGACAGTCCAGACCAATATATTAAAACAGAAACAGATGAATTCAGTGCTGTTTGTCCTTTTAGCGGTCTCCCGGATGTCGCCTATATAAAAATTGAATATTATCCAACAGGCGGAAAATGTGTGGAACTAAAATCTCTGAAATATTATTTTGTCAGTTTCCGTAATGTGGGCATCTATCAGGAAGCAGCCACCAAACGAATCTATAATGATCTGAAAACGGCTCTAGCCACAGACAAAATTTCTGTTACTACTATTTACAATATTCGTGGAGGGTTTGAAACCACTTGCGTGGAAGGATCCCTGGATTAAACAACGATGGCCTGGATTGATACGATTAATGAAAGGGATGCGAATGGATCGTTAAAAGATCAATATGCAAAACTGAAAGATTCCCGAAGCGGTGTCGATAATATCCTGAAAATTCACAGCCTGAACCCGGAATCACTGGATGCCCATGTTCAACTGTATAAAACCATAATGTACGGGAAATCACCTATTCGCCGTGTGAACCGGGAAATGATCGCCGTTTTGGTTTCATCCATCAATCAATGCCATTACTGAATCACCCATCATGGGGAAGGTCTTCTTAAACTCACGAAAGATGAATCGCTTGTTCATCAAATAATATCCGATTATAAGATCGCAAATATTTCTCCTGCACAAATGGCCATGCTGGACTATGCATCGAAACTTACCGAACGTCCCACAGATATGATCTGGAAAGATGTGGAGCGCCTCCGGGATGTTGGCTATACTGATCGCGGCATATTAGACATTAACCAAATCGTTTCTTATTTCGCCTATGTGAATCGCGTTGCTGATGGGTTGGGTGTGGAATTGGAAGATTTCTGGAAAAAGAATGCTTGACCTGAATCACCAAATTGATTCCGCAGTTAATACTGCTCAGGATGAGATTGTTTCATTTATCCAAACTTTAGTTCAGTCTCCCAGTTTAGCAAATGACGAAGGCTCGGTTCAGGAATTAGTCAGCGATAAGCTCAAAACACTTCATTTAGATGTAGAAAAAGTTCCAGTCCGTTTTGATGAATTAAAAGATCATCCTGCATTTTGTGATGATGGTTTTTCTTCAGATTCCCGGGTAAATGTTGTGGGACAATGGAATCATGACGGTGATGGTAAATCACTCATTTTAAATGGCCATGTGGATGTGGTTCCCACAGGTCCGGAAGAACTTTGGGATGAATCTCCCTGGTCTGGTTCTATAAAAAATAATCGAATCTATGGTCGAGGCTCCTGCGATATGAAAGCGGGGTTGGCTTCTGGGATTTTTGCAATTCAGATTCTTCAAAATATTGGGTTTAAACCCAATGGCAATGTGATGGTTCAATCGGTTGTGGGTGAAGAATCCGGCGGTTGTGGCACACTGACCAATATTGTAAAGGGATTTACGGCTGATGGGGCTGTTATACTGGAACCTACATCGTTGAAAGTTTGTCCCATTCAATCGGGTGCCCTTACCTTTCGTTTAACGATCCCGGGCCGAGCGACCCATGCTGCCATGCGCTGGGATGGCGTTAGTGCCATTGAAAAATATAATTTGATCCATCAATCGATTTTGGAATTTGAAAAAGAGCGCCATCAATCATTCAATATAAAATATTACGAATCAAAGAGTCGAGTAGCCCCTATAAACATTGGCACTATCAAAGGCGGTGAGTGGCATTCTACCGTACCTGAATCTGTCGTTGCGGAAGGGAGATTTGGTGTCTTTCCCGGTGAGTCTGCACATGATGGCCGAGACGCATTTGAAAACCACATTCGACAATTTTCTAAAACAGACGAATGGTTAAATGAAAATCCGCCTGTTTTGGAATGGTTTGAAGGTCAATTTGAATCAGGACAAACGGATACAAAACATCCCATCATTCAATCACTTTCTGAGTGCTACTTTCAATCAACTGGGGATACATCAATTATTGAAGGTGTGACCTATGGATCAGACTTGCGTCTTTTCACAAATCATGCCCATATTCCCGCCGTTCTTTTTGGTCCGGGAGATGTGCGCCTCGCTCATGCGGCCAATGAATATGTGGAAATTGAAGAAGTCCTTTTGACTATAAAAATAATTGCTAACCTGATTGTAGATTGGTGTGGAGAAACTATTGAAAAATAATTTTGGCTGCCAGAACATGGTAGACCCTATCCAACGCGTTTTAATGAAGCATCCAAAAGATGCATATCAAAATCAGGCTAAGGTAAACGAGCAATCTCCGCAACTCCATTATTTTGGCGTGCCAAATTTTGAAAAAGCACAAGCCGATTATGAAAAGTTAGTAGCCTTTTTGAAATCAGCCGGTGCTGAAATTCATTTTTTACCCGCAGACGATTCCACTTCCCTTGATTCTGTTTATACCCACGATCCCTGCGTTATTTCAAATGGTGGAGTCATTCTGTGTACCATGGGCAAAGATGCACGAGTGCCCGAATCAAAAGCCATGGCATCTTATTTTGAATCCATTGATGTCCCTATTCTCGGTCGCATTGAGTCTCCCGGAACTTTAGAAGGTGGAGATGTGGTTTGGATAAATGAACGAACTGTGGCGGTTGGTGAAGGATATCGATCCAATGCTGAAGGGATTCGCCAATTTAAAAATTTGCTCGGTAATCATGTAAATGATGTGATTTCTGTGCCACTTCCCCATTGGACAGGACCTGATGACTGTCTCCATCTTATGAGTAATGTATCTCCAATTGATCATGATCTTTTTTTGGTGTATTCCAGATTGCTTTCGGTTTCATTTCGCCAATATCTTCTTAGCCGTCAAATCAAACTTATTGAAGTCCCAGATGAAGAATATGATTCCATGGGCTGCAATGTATTGGCGGTGGCACCACGCAAAGTGATCATGATTGAAGGTAATCTAATTACACAAAAACGTT
>CAJWPW010000080.1 GCA_913045415.1 uncultured Fidelibacterota bacterium
CAATGATTTCAGGGATGTGAAGAAAATGATTCTATTGAAGTAGAAAATATTATTGTTATTTCGCAATAATTAAATTGCAAATAAAAAAGGGCTTCTAACCAAGTCCTTTTTTATTTTTCATAATAAAATAAATCGTTACTTATTCGTAAACATTTTCAATTCCATTTCATTGAACTCCTGAGCTTATTATTTGAATGGTTTGTTACCACCAGCCAATCATTTTCCACCAGATAGAGCCAATCCCGAGCCAAACCACCAGGTGATAAATTGAAACAATAAACCCAATTCTAAACCAGGCCAGTGGTTGGACATAACCATTCCCAAAATAAATAATAACAGGTCCTGTGGAATAATTGGTTAAACAACCGCATAAGTTGGAAAAATAAGCCATTACACCTACTACGAGAAATGGATTCAAACCTACACCAGATGCCACAAGAAAAATTGTTCCAACCAAAGCTACAATATGAGCAGTGAGCATGGAAAAAAAATACATGGAATAAAAATAAATTAGCGTCAGAGCAATAAGAAGCATTATGGGGGAAATACCAGTTAATCCGTTTTCGATCAAATTCCCAAACCAACCTATAAACCCTAAATCTTTCAATCCTGTTGCCAGTGTTAACAACCCGCCGAGCCAAATGAGCGCATCCCACGCTTTATGATTTTTCACCAATTGATCCCATGTCAAAGTACGAGTAAGTAAAATGATCACTAAACCCAAGAAAGCAACCGTGGTGGTACCCCAACCATGAAAGGGTTTGGTTGACCAAAGAATCAGCATCAGTCCAAGAGTGCAAGCGGTAATAATCTCCTGGCGAGACCATGGTCCAAGAGATTGAATATCTTCTTGAATTTTTTCACGTATCGGTTGGATTGAATCGATTGTGGGCGTTGAGATGTAATTAATCAATAATGGGAGTCCAGCCAAGCCGATCAATCCGGGAACGATGCCGCCCTTAGCCCATGTGAACCAATCAAATTCAATCTCAAAAATATCAAATGCTGCTTTAGAAACCAATGGATTGGCGGCCATCCCGGTAAGAAACATTGCTGCAGTAATGAGGTTGGCATGAGCGCCCACAAGGTGCAGATACTGTCCTGCTTTTTCCGGTTTATTTTTTGGTGATGATCCCAATGTGCGGGATATGGAATCAACGATGGGTGCTAAGATTCCCCCACCACGGGCTGTATTAGATGGGACCACGGGACCAAGGATAAATTCTGCCAAACAAATTGCATAGCCTAACCCTGTGATTGATCGCCCCAGAATTAAAATACAGAGTAATGCAATTCGTCGTCCCAGCCCGGTCTCGATCACAGCACCGGCGATCATGAATGCGACAACAACCAACCAAGTTGTTGTATCGCTGTATCCCATTAATGCGCTTTTCAAAGGGAGAATTCCCACCGTGACAACAAATGTCAGCCCTGTTAATACACTCACTGCCATTGGAATTGCCCGAACCATCAATGATGCAATAACTGTAAGAAAAACAATGAATAATTGGTATGCTTGGGTATCCAAACCATCGGGGCCGCCGATGAACCACAACGATAGCCCTGCAAATACGGGGAAAAGTCCTTTCAAGTATTTATCCTTTTTGAAATAAAATATGACACATAATTTAACATCTGCCTAAATTGAGTCCCTAAAAAACATATGGCAACACATTCACAACATATTCATACATTTTTTCCTGAAATTTCAGACAAATATCGACTTGAAATTTTAAAAGATTTGAAAAAATATTCATCTCGGTTGCAACAGTCCCATTTAATCAATAACAGATGGGAGAACCTGTATCTTGATCCATATCATGTTCCTGCTGTTAAACATGTTTTTATGGCTGCATCTGTTTTTGCGAAAAAAATTACAAATAAACCAGTCATTGTCCCCCACCAGGGCTTGGGCATTTCTTTTGATGAATTCTGGTTTAATGTAGCAAAATCTGGGGAATCCACTGGGTGGCACGATCATAAAAAAAAAGCTGTAATATCTGGTGTTTATTACTTGGATATTCATGATAATTCCGGTGATATTCATTTCCGGTCAAAAGTGAAAGAGAAATGGAATGAATGGTCCCTGAAACCTGAAACTGGAAAAATGATTCTCTTTGATTCAAAATTAGAGCACTCAGTATCAGAAAACAAAAGTTGTCATCCCAGAATTTCACTAGCCTTCAACCTCTATACTTTACCTTTGGAAATACAGGATCATACGGCTCAATATTCCACTAATAAATTCTTTTCATAGTCAGTGTAAAAAATTCAGAATATGATAAATCGATTTAGTATTTTATTCTTTATTTTTCAGATCATCTATGCAAATGATTTTGCCCAGAGTACATTAGTTTCAGGGGAAGTAACCAACCATAATCTTTACCCTGAAATGGCCGTAACGGATTCAGGAAAAATTTATATAGTCTGGGTTAATACACAAGGTGGCGGCGATGTTCATTTCACCATGTCTATTGACCACGGACAAACTTTTACCAATTTTTCAACAGTAAATCAGGTTGAGAATCATGCAATAACTATTGGGTTCAGCGGGCCGCAAATAGAAGTATGGCGCGATACAATCCATGTCATTTGGTCAGATCAACGGAATGGGTATGATCATTCAACAATCTATTATGCCCGGTCTATCGATCAGGGACTGACGTGGGAAGAAATGCGGATTGGTTATCCCAATGGTGTCAATTTTTACCCTGAACTATTAATTGATTCACAAGGAATTTTGCATGCGTCCTTCCATTATTATTCACCGGGGTCGTTTGCCTACCAATACATCGCCCATACGTATTCCTCTGATGGAGGAGAATCGTGGTCGAATTTTAACATCGTTAGCGATTATGAATCTGGGGAGCCTTGCGATTGTTGCCCCGTAGAACTCCACGAAATGCCAGATGGAAAGATCATAAATGGATTTAGGAATAATGAGAATGATATTCGAGATATGTTTTCAATGGATTGGCATCCCGAAGACTCATCATGGATCAATTTATCTCCCATGTCTTACGATGATTATTTTGTGAATTACTGCCCTACAAGCGGCCCCAGTCTTGTCAGTCGGGATTCTACAGTAGCTATGGCTTATATGTCGGAAACAAATAGCGAAAACCGAATTTTTCTTACTCTATCCCATGACTTGGGGGATACTTTCTCAGTCAGGATCCCAATGGAATTGACCAGCGGCGTTAATTATCATCAAAACCATCCTTCAGCCGTAATGACCCAAGATGGCAATATCCATGTGATTTGGGAAGACAGTAGAAATTTTGGCAATATTCTTTATAGTGTTCTTGAATTGGGGCACAGTTTCATGACTGGTTTTTCAACAGTAAATGACAGCATTACATCATCCCCGGAGATTGCACCCCAGTTAGCATCAGATTCAGACGATCATCTTTATGCAGTTTGGGTAGATCGTCGTTCTGGAAGACAGATAAGATTTTCAACGACATTTCCATTGGATCTTTCAATTGATAAAGAAATGATCCCTGTATCTTTTTCACTATCTCAGCCCTACCCAAATCCTTTTAATTCCACAACGACCATTCGGTTTTCAGTAAAGACACGGCACGGTTTCCGAGCGGAGTCGATGAATGCCGTGTCTCTACGAATATTTGATATTCATGGCAGTTTAGTGGCTTCGTTGATTGATGGATTTGTACACAAAGGAACGCACGAAATTCAGTGGAATGCATCGACTCAATCTAGTGGGATTTATTTTATTGCTCTACAGGCTCAGGGTTATACACAAACAGTTAAATCTATTTACTTAAAATGAGTCCTAATCATCGTAGATTGGTGGGTAATCCATTCTTACAATTAATACTAACTTTTATTTAAAAGGAAAACATAATGAATCGTTTAACAGTAGGAATTCTTCTATCTTTTACAGTTATTTTATCTGTGACTGCCTTGAATTATACACCAGATCCACTTTCTAGTAGCTCCAATTGTCAATATAAATCTGCCTGTGGCTCTAGTTGCGCCAAACTTTGTTGTGCACAAAAAGCCAAAGCCTGTGGCTCTAATTGCACCAAACCTTGTTGTGCACAAAAAGCCAAAGCATGTGGTCTTGATTGCACCAAACCATGTTGTGTGCAAAAGGCCAAAGCATGTGGCCCTGATTGCACCAAACCATGTTGTGCGGAGAAGAAAGGAATCTGATTTTCATGTTATCAACCGCCAAAATTTTTCAAAATTATCTCCTAACACCCGGAATTCTTCTGGGTGTTTTGTTTTCCCAACCTATTTCAGAATCAATTCCGGTCCACACATATTCCATTGTCGCATTAGACGCAGAAACCGGTGAATTGGGCGTAGCTGTCCAAAGCCATTGGTTTTCCGTAGGATCTCTCGTTCCATGGGCAAAAGCTGGAGTGGGCGCTGTGGCAACTCAATCTTTTGTAAAAGTGGACTATGGTCCCGATGGGTTAAAACTTATGGAAGGGGGAATGTCCGCTGAATCTGCACTGAATAAATTAGTGTTGGAAGATGAAGGCGAAGCAGTCCGACAGGTTGCAATGATCGATGTGAAGGGAAATGTAGCAACCCATACTGGATCCAAATGTATTTATGCTGCAGGACACCAGATTGGAAATAATTATTCGGTACAAGCTAACCTCATGGAAAATGAAACAGTTTGGCCAGCTATGGCAAAAGCTTTTGAAAACACTGAAGGTGATTTAGCTGATAAAATGATGGCTGCTTTATACGCAGCAGAAGGAGAAGGTGGAGATATCCGAGGAAAACAATCTGCGGCCATGTTGATTGTCACCGGCGAGCCAACAGGTGTCTCGTGGAAAGATGTGGTCATGGATATTCGAGTTGATGATCATGCGGAACCACTGAAAGAACTAAAGCGACTGATCCGTGTTCATCGAGCCTATCAGCATGCAAACAAAGGGGACTATTACCTGGAGTTTAGTGAAATCGATAAAGCCTTGTCAGAGTATGAAATGGCAGCTAAATATTATCCTGAAAATCCAGAGTTGCCATACTGGTCTGCTATCACATTAGCCAGTAAGGGACAATTAGAGAAAGCATTGCCAATATTCAAGGATGTTTTTAAGCGAGAACCACGATTGCGAAAATTAACACCAAGATTGGTTAACGCGGGGTTACTACCTGACGACCCTGAATTAATTGAAACAATCATGAAGGTAGATTAAAGAATTTTATGAAAAATATTATTTGCTTTTTTACATTCTTTTTCCTGTTTGGATCATTGAGGTCAGAAGCAGGCCAATTAATTGAATATAATCTGCAGGGTGCCATGACACAGGATGATATTATTTATATTTTGTGGATTGCTGGCATAGATCCACAGGCAGATTATGGTGTCTCGATTTATGATATCAAATACGAAACGGAAGGCGAGGGCGGGTATCTGGATACTTTGGGAGGACTCGTTATTTTTCCGCATTCGTTAACTGAAGCATTCCCTATTATTAGCTACCAGCACGGAACGGCCGTGAACGATGCAAGTGCACCTTCCCTCACGGGGCTATCCTTGGACAATCAGGAAGTATTATTGATTAGCCTGATAACATCACCCATGGGTTTCATTACTTTATTCCCTGATTATGAAGGATTTGGAGACCCAGAAAAGTTTCATCCATATATCACAGCAGAATCATACTCCCACGCAATTGTGAATATGGTTCGTGCCGTAAAAGAGCTATCCTACGAGTTGCAATTGGACGATCCATTTCAGTTTAATGACCAGCTTCATTTATTGGGTTATTCAGAAGGTGGCTATGCAACCTTAGCAGCCCAACGTGGTATAGAATTAAATTATAATGATGAGTTTACCATCACCACTTCCTGTCCTATGGCGGGTCCTTACGATTTAGGCGGAACCATGGTGGATTATTTTCTCTCGATTCCATCCTATCCAAAACCATTTTATGTTCCCTTTGTGCTTACGAGCCATTTATGGTATTACCAAGGAGAAGATGTTGATTTTAGTCTATATTTTAAACCTTTTTGGGCACATACATTACCATCCCTATT